>JAGWBV010000012.1:17324-100850 GCA_021295715.1 Candidatus Poribacteria bacterium
CCACGGAGAACGTCACAAACGCAGCGAGACGTTCCTCTGCTGTCTGGGCAGACCTGAACCGTAAGAGCGTCGTTGAAGCGGGTGATAAGCTCAAAGTCGCACTTTACGACGACAACAACAGGATCGTCTCAGGACCCTTCCAACGGACAGTGACGACGTCAGACATTCGCAATGCGTTCCTGAGTCTTCAACTGAATGTTGGAGATGTTCAGCCGCAAGACACGTTACTTGCGCAGAACTTCCCGAATCCGTTCAACCCTGAAACGTGGATACCGTATCAGTTGAACAAAGCGACAGAAGTGAAGATCGATATTTATAATGTATCGGGTCACTTGGTGCGTTCGTTGGATTTGGGTTGGCAGCCGACAGGTTCGTATATGACGCCGTCGAGTGCTGCGTATTGGGATGGTAAGAACGCGGTAGGTGAGCGTGTCGCGAGTGGTATCTACTTCTATACGCTGCAGACGTCAGATTTCACTGCGACCCGACGGATGGTTATCCTTAAGTAGGTATCGCAGCGAAAATGCTTTTTGGCGAAGCTTGCGAGCCAAAATTTGCTATTGAAAAATAAAACGCCCCAATTTGCCGGTTGAGCTAACTGCGAACCAACGCCGATTAGCAGTCGGCGTTGGGGCGTTTTTTAATGTGTACATAGGGGAGAAGTTTTTTGAGTTATCTAAAAAATATTTTGCCTATTTGTGGATTGATTCTACTGTTTTTCATTGCGAGCAGTAGCAGTGCATTTGCTTTCTCTTCCGGCCCGCCGGATGAGAGGACAGGAGCCCCCAATGAAGGCACTTGTGCTCAGGTAGGATGCCATACTGCTAATGATCTCAACGTCTCAGGTGGTTCACTGATATTAACTGTCCCCGAAACCTATGTCCCGAGTGAAGTGTATACGATCGTCGTCGATTTGTCGCGTACTGGGCAAAGTCGTTGGGGATTTGAAATGACTGCACTGGATGCCGATGGTGCGAGCGCCGGTTCGTTTGCTGTGGATGCTGCGGGGGCTACGCAGTTATCGGAAGCAAATAGTAAGCAGTACATTAAACACACTTCTATTGGAACTGCTCAAGGCACAAACGATACCCACAGTTGGGAATTCCAATGGACTGCCCCTGACGCGGATATAGGTCCCATTATCTTCTACGCTGCTGGAAACGCTTCCAATGGGAATTTCAATCCTATAGATGATTATATCTACACAGAACAAGCGGAATCAACACCCCCTGTTCCCATAGTTGTTAGTCTGTCCTTGGAAATCGTAGGAGATACAGCACTCTCTACAATGAATGCCGTTGAAGGTGTAAATTATACCCTCAAAGTCACGAATACCGGCAATATGATGGACACGGTAATGCTTGAAGCCTCAGCAGAGGTCGGCATTGAAGGCAGTGTCCTTGGCGCGCTCAGCGACAGATCCGTTGAACTTGAAGCCGGTGCAGATGCAGAAGTAATGTTGAAGGTGGCAGGGGACTTATTCACAACACCCGGTGATTATGACATCAATGTGACAGTTACCTCCGAAACAGATAACACAATGACTGCCGAAGTCACAACCACAACAACTATAGAAGCGCTGCCACCACCGCCACCACCTCCAACACCTTGGGATGTCAATGGTGACGGGACTGTGAATATTCAAGACTTGGTCTTGGTTGCGAGCGAATTCGGTCAGTCTGGAGAAGCCCTTAAAGGGGATGTAAACGGTGATGGGACGGTAAATATCCTTGATTTAGTCCTTGTTTCTTCGCATTTCGGTGAGGATACAAATGCCGGTCAGTAAAGCATATATTTCAAATTGGATTGGAAGATTGGAAGAAAGGAAGAATGGGACACCCTTCCATCCCTTCTTCCATCCTTCCTCAAATATTGCTTAACCGCAAGGAAAAATAAAAGATGGCATCTAAATATCGTGTTGGAATTATCGGATGTGGTGGTATCGCCAATGCTCATGCCCGTGGCTATCAGGGTGTTGAGCAAACCGAGATTGTCGCACTTGCCGATCCAGTTCAAGCAGCTCTTGATAAGTTTGCAGACACCTACGACGTATCTGCTGAAAACTGTTATTTGGATGCGCGCGAGATGCTGGATAATGAAAACCTTGATATTGTCAGTGTCGCGACGTGGCATAAGCTCCATGCGCCAATGACAATCGCAGCGTGCGCGCGAAGTCCAAAGGCGGTGCTCTGTGAAAAACCAATGGGTATCAGTCTCGGTGAATGTGATGAAATGTTAATCGCCGCGAATCGAAGTAATGTCAAGGTCGTCATCGGGCATCAGCGTCGTTTCAATTCCGCATGGACGGATGCCCGTAACCTCATTGCTGAAGGGGCAATCGGTGAACCTCGACAGATTGTCTGTCACGGTGGTCAAGGGTTGTTGAATGACTGCTCACACCTTTTTGATATGATGCGCTATGTCATCGGCGACCCGGATCCACAGTGGGTTATCGGTAACGTTGAACGGAAAACGGAACGTTACGAGCGAGATATTCAAATTGAGGATCGGAGTGCTGGAATTATTGGCTTTTCAAATGGTTGCATCGGCATGCTCTTGCAGGAGATCGGTAGACCGAACTATCAAGGTGGCATCGTCTATGGAACAGACGGTATCGCAGATGTGACGGAGGGACGCGTCCGTCTCCTCAACAACAAGGCTACAGACTGGGAAGAACGTCCGTCTGATGGAAGGAATCAGCACGTCGCACAAGCAACTGAACTGGTTGAATGGATTGAGGGCGGTCCTGAGCACCGCGGCGAGGCGAAACATGGGCGCGCTGCTGTTGAAATTATAATGGCGATCTATGAGTCCGCACGTATGCACGAAGTCGTCCAATTACCGCTGCGGACGCATGCCAATCCGTTGGATTTGATGATCGAAAGCGGAGAGTTGCCTATTGAACGTCCTGGGCGTTACGACATCCGCGCGTTTTTGTTGCACGGCGAATCCATGAAACCTCAAGGATAAGAGTCGCCTACGAGAATTAGAGAATTATGCAGATTACACAAGGTGTTAGTGTTGGTTTGTCAGCACTGCAGCGCAACAAGTTGCGCTCTGTGCTCACAACCCTCGGAATTATCATCGGTATTGCAGCGGTTGTGGCTGTCGTTTCTGTGGGCGGCGGTGCTGAACATCTTATGCTCGCTGAATTGGAACGCATCGGCGGGGCAGGACTGATTGTCTGCTTTAGGAAAGGGGAATTTCGTAGAGAGGATGGTTCCTACTACGAAAATAGGCATCCAGAATACATTGAATACGAGGATTTGGATTTTCTCCTTGAGAATTGTCCCTCTCTTAAAGCAGCGACAGCGTTGTCAGAGATGAATTTCACTGTATCGCATAAGCACGTGAATCAGTCGCTTAATATCCAAGGCGTTACACCTTTCTATGAAGAGGTTAATAACTGGTACATTCAAGCTGGCAGATTTATTTCGGAAAGTGACATGGAGCGGAGAGAACCCGTCTGTGTCATCGGTTCTGAAGTCCGCAAGGACCTGTTTGAGAGGGAAGACCCGATTGGTCTTGAATTGAGAGTCGGCGAGGAACGGTTTACTGTCATTGGGGTCATGGAGGAAAAAGGCAACAGTATGGCGAGTGAGGGGTGGGATAATCGGGTGGTTATTCCCCTCACCACAATGGAAATCCGTTTTATTGGGCAGCAGAAAGGCCGGATCTACTTATGGGCGCAAGCCGAGAGTTATGAAAAGGTTGAACAAGCCGTCGCTGAAATCAAAGTCGCTATGCGACAACAACACGGTGATGAAAAATATTTTGAATTTTTCACTGCTAAGGAGATTATAAAACAGGTAGGGAACGTCAGTCGGATTGTACAAATACTCTTGGGGGGTGTTGCGAGTGTTGCCTTGTTCGTTGGTGGCATCGGCATCATGAATATTATGTTGGTCTCTGTAACGGAGAGAACACGTGAAATCGGTTTACGCAAAGCCCTTGGGGCAAAACGTCGCGACATCCTGATCCAATTCCTCATTGAAGCCATTGTTTTAAGCATTTGCGGTGGGCTTATTGGCATTTTCATTGGAAGCAGCCTCGCCTCTGTTTCCGGTTTGGTTATTTCAAAACTCATGAAGGCGAGTTGGCCCGCTGTTGTGTCTGTCCAAGCCGCTTTGATCGCGTTTAGCGTTTCCGCATTAATCGGCATATTTTTTGGGCTCTATCCAGCGAACAAAGCCGCAGGTCTCACCCCAACAGAGGCACTGCGTCATGACTAAATTAGCAATCAGCGATCAGCACGGCTTTTCTTGCGAAAAAACTTTTCGGCAGTCAGTATAAGAGGTATTCGTTTAAAAAGCCCTTTTTGCTGATTGCTTTTTGCTGATTGCTTTTTGTTGATTGCTGATTGCTGACGGCTAATAAATAAAGGAGCACGTGCTGTGTCAAATCGAACAACGAAAGTTCGCGCTGCTGTCGTCGGGCTCGGTTGGCCCGGGATGCAACATCTTAAAGGCTATACCGCCGATCCGCGTTCAGAAGTGATTGCTGTCTGCGATTTAGATAAGAAGCAGGTCAAGCAGGTGGCATCGGAACATAAAATACCGAATACGTATACCAGCCACTTAGAGATGTTGAAAAATGAGGATATTGATGCTGTTAGCGTCTGTCTACCGAATTTTCTTCATGCCCCGATCTCTATTGACGCATTGAACGCTGGCAAGCATGTGCTTTGTGAGAAACCTCCTGCTCGAAGTGCACAGGAAGCGAAGGCTATGGGGGATGCCGCTGCTGAAAATGAAAAAACCCTAATGTATGCCCTCGTGCAGCGGTTTGATGGGAGCACTCAGCGACTCAAGCAGTTGATACGGGAAGGTGAACTCGGTGAAATTTACTTCGGTAAAGCGGGTTATGTCCGACGGCGTGGTGTTCCTATCGGCAAGGAAGGGTGGTTTGTCGATAAAGAGCGCGCAGGGGGTGGTGCTCTCATTGATATTGGGGTCCATGCGTTAGATTGTGTCTGGTGGCTAATGAATTCTCCAAGACCGGTTGAAGTTATGGGGACCTCCTATTCCCACTTTAAGCATCTGGTGCCTGATGACGTTAAATACGATGTTGATGATGCAACCTTTGCACAAATCCGGTTTGAAAATGGCGCGACTATTATCCTTGAAACAACGTGGGCACTGAATTTACCGGGTGACAACTACATTAAAGTCGCAGGAACGAAAGCAGGAGCGACTCTCAGTCCCTTCACCCTTTATACTGAAGAAGATGGCAAGGACTTGGATAAACCACTTAGCGCGCCTTCGATTAACGGCTTTGACGAAGAGGTAAAGCACTTCGTAGAATGCGTTGTTGATGGCAAAGAACCGATCTCCTCAGCGGAACAGGGCATTATGCTAATGCAGATGCTTGATGGTATCTACGAATCCGCAGAGAAGGGACGGTCTGTGCCCATCGCAGATCTAAGTGCCGCGACCGGATGAAACGCATCAATTTAGCATTCCAAGTCTATCTGGCGTTTATAAAGAAATCGTTTCAGAGAAGGATGCAATATCGGGTCGCAAACCTCGCAGGCTTGACGACTAATTTCTTCTTTCTGCTGGTGCATATCTTTGTCTATACTGCTTTCTACGCAGCGCGTACCGTTCCCCAACCCCTTAGTCTGAATGAAATTATCACCTATTTCGTTCTGTGTCAGGTGTCTTTCATGCTCATGCCGCTTTGGGGGACTCGCTCTGAAGTTACAAGCGCGATTAAAGACGGCAGCGTTGCGCTCCAATTAACCAAACCTGTCGATTTCCAGGCATATTGGTTTGCCGATGAGTGCGGGAGAGCCTTTTATTTTTTACTCATGCGGGGATTTCCGACCTTCCTTATCAGCATGCTCTTCTTCAAGGTTACAATTCCGCAGCAGCCCACCGTTTTGATGGCGTTTACAGTTTCAATGCTGCTCGCTGTTTTCATGAGTAATGCTATCACGATAACAATCTTTAGCTCGGGGTTCTGGACGCTGGATACAACAGGAATTCCTGGAATGTCTTATTCCATAATCACCCTGTTTTCTGGAATGTTGGTCCCAATTGCGCTATGGCCCGAATGGTTGGCACACATCGCCAGATGGCTACCCTTTGAAGGCTTGATTGACATCCCATTTAGTATCTATTTGGGCAAAATTACAGGTATTGAAGTCTGGATTGCTATAGGCAAACAGATGGGGTGGAACCTCTTTTTTATTGGCTTGGGACGGTTTCTCTTAACCCGTGGCTTTTCGCGGTTGGTGATACAAGGCGGTTAGTAGAATAGCAGTCAGCAATCAGCAGTCAGCGGTTGGTAAAGAAGGTGTTTGCTTGGGTGTTTCCTCGTTTCAGATTACCTCTTAACAGACAGCCGACAACGAATAAAAAATGCACCATCTTTCTCTCTACTTCCATTTTGTCAAACTCCGCATCCGGTCACAGATGGAGTATCGACTCTCGTTTGTCTTTGACCTCTTTGCCCAAGCGAGCATCTCTGTCATCGATTTTTTCATGGTTGCTCTCCTCTTTAACCGTTTTAAAGAGTTAGCGGGATGGAGTCTATGGGAAGTCGGATTCCTCTACGGCATGATTGGTATCTGCTTCGCTGTCGCCGAGATGGTAGGGCGAGGCTTTGATGTCTTTCAGAGTAGTATTGTGCGTGGGGACTTTGATACGGTCCTCATCCGTCCTCTTGGCACTTTCTTTCAAGTGTTTTCGCATGAATTCCTGCTTCGTCGGTTAGGGAGGATAGCACAAGCACTCGTCGTGTTTCTCATTGCTAATTCGCAGTTGACTGTGGCTTGGTCACTTACCAAGGCAGGGTATCTGTTCATTTCGCTGGTGAGCGGGACCTGTTTTTTTGTAGGTCTCTTCGTAATCGGCGCAACAAGTTGCTTTTGGACTGTCCAATCCATTGAGATTATTAATATCTTCACGAACGGCGGCGTTTTCATGGGAAGTTACCCGTTTTCCATTTATCGGTGGTGGTTTCGGCATTTTTTCACCTTCATTGTCCCGTTGGCGTGTGTTAACTATTTTCCGTCCCTTTTTCTGCTCGAAAAAATTGGATCATCAGGAGGTTCACCAATTGGTGTCCTGTTAGCACCGGGTGCCGGTTTTCTGTTTCTCGGTATCACCATGCTATTTTGGAGATGGGGGGTCTTGCACTACCAAAGCACGGGGCACTAATTTATTGGGTTTCGGTTTCCCCGCTCTCTACTACGCTTACGAATAGGTTTTCGGTTATTAGGTCTTTCTTAAAGTCGGAACCGTAGTCCGTAACGGAGTGGAGGACGGATTTGAGAAACGGACTACAAGACACAACGACGGCTATTTCTCCGCAAGGTAAGTTTAAAAGATGATTGAAGTTGACAACCTTAGCAAAACCTTCAAGGTTTATCATCATCGCAAAGGATTTTTTGGGAGTTTTGCGAACCTCTTTTCTCGCAAACACCGCGTGGTCCAAGCGGTGGACAGCATTTCATTCACCGTCGAACGTGGCGAGATTGTGGGATATTTGGGTCCAAATGGTGCTGGAAAGTCAACCACTATCAAAATGCTGACTGGTATTTTGGTGCCGACATCGGGCAGCGTGACCGTGAATGGATATATCCCACATCGTCAGCGAAAAGAAAACGCTAAACACATTGGGGTCGTATTTGGGCAAAGATCGCATCTGTGGTTCGATTTACCCGTTGAAGAATCGTTTGAGTTGTTGCAGCGTATCTATGGGATTCCAGAGACGCAATACCGCTATAACGTGGAGACGTTTGACGAATTGCTCAGTATTGGCGATTTTTTCCGGACACCTGTTCGTCAATTAAGCCTCGGTCAGCGGATGCGTGCCGACATCGCCGCCGCCCTGCTCCACAATCCGGATGTTCTGTTTCTCGATGAACCGACAATCGGTTTGGATGTCGTCGCCAAGGCGCGTATTCGCCAGTTTATCCAAAAAATTAACGCTGAACGGCAGGTCACGGTTGTGCTAACGACACACGATTTAGACGACGTCGAAAAACTCTGCAAACGTGTCATTCTCATTGACAACGCGCGTCTCCGTTTTGACGGGGAACTCGTCACACTTCGGCGTTTACTTTCAACAGAACGGATTTTGAGTGTTGATTATGCCGAAGCGTATCCAGATGTCAGTATTCCCAGCGCGCACATTGTGTATCAGGAGGAGGCTCGCGTGCAGTACCGATTTTCCCCAGAAGAGATTAGCACAGCGGATCTCATCGGTGTAATCCTTCAGCGATTCAAAATTGTAGACATATCCGTTCAGGAACCTGATATTGAAGAGTTAATCAAAACCGTTTACGAGGACAATCTCACGCTTGAACGTAAATTGACAGAGCCGATATCTTCAAACACACAGGCAAATTGACTTGACAGACCTGAAATCTATACGGTAAAATGTCTGAGTGAGTTTTGGCGAACCGATATAGTTATGGGTTTGTCTTATTAGTAGTTGTGTAACGCTTAAAGGTGTGGGCTCATCTGCGTATTGCGCCTACCTTGTTGTGCATAATGAGAAAGGCACCTATAGAAAATAGGTGCTTGCAAAACGAAGCCTGATTTCTATGATCAAAAGGAGCGATTTAAATGTATCTAAGGAATATCAGAATAATCTGTGCACTCGCTGCACTCCTCACAGTGTTCTGCTATGTGACAGCGGCTGATGCACAAGATTTCGTAATAGATGGACTCGTTGCCATGTGGACCCTCAATGAAGCGGATATCGACGGTAAAACTGTCAAAGATGTGTTTGGTGGCAAAGATGCGAAGATCGAAGGCACTCTTAAATCCGTCGAAGGTGCGGCTGATGGCACGGGAGAAGCGTTGGAGTTTGAAGGCGACAGTTACATCGAAATCCCTGCGATGGGTGAGTTTGAGCATGTGAGTATTGAATGCTATGCGCTTGAAGGACAGTTCGGCGGCATTCAAGGCATCGTATCTACATGGCAGTGGGCGGCGGGCAAAGTCCACTTCAAATTTGAGGGCAACCAAATCCAAGTTCATAAGAACGATGGTGTGAAAATCCGCTTAAATGCTGAGGAGGAGAGGTGGTATCACATCATTTACACCAGCAATACCAAAGACAATGAGTTGAAACTCTATGTTGATGGTGAGTTGGTTGACGAAGGGAACGCCGGCGGAACCCCTGAACTGATGGACGAACGCCGTATCGGTAGCGAACACGACGGTAGATTCCTGATCGGTATGATTGATAACGTCCGTATTTATGACCGGATTCTTGACGAAGACGAGGTTGCACAGAATTTTGAGTCGCAGAGCGATCAATTGCCTGTTGAACCTGCTGGCAAACTCTCGGCGACTTGGGGTTACCTCAAAGCATTGAGAAATTAAAAACGGTTATCGGTTGTCAGTTATCGGTTGTCAGTTAAGGAATGCATCTATTGAACCGGTGTCCTTTTAAACTGAAAACTGAAAACGCTTAGAAGGAATCAATTGTTCCAGATGGATATTAAACTGAAAACTGAAGACCAACAACTGAAAACCATTAAGAAGGCTGTTATTCCTATTGCCGGATATGGGACACGCCTTTTCCCTGCAACGAAAGCCGTGCCAAAAGCACTCTTTCCAATTATCGCTCAGGATGGTATCGCAAAGCCGATCATTCAGTTGATTATTGAGGAAGCGTTAACGGCGGGTGTGGAAGAGGTGTGTCTCGTTGCCCAACCCCAGCAGGTCGAGCCGATTGCCGACTATTTTTCTGGGACCGTTGCGGATGCGATTCGAGAAAAGGCGGAATTAGCAGCACAGGCGGATCGGTTAGAGGAAATAGGCGAGCGGTTGCATTTCGCGATTCAGGCAGAACCGGAAGGATTTGGGCACGCCATCTATTGCGCAAGGGATTTCGCCGCTGGTGAACCTGTCATGATTCTGCTCGGGGATCATCTCTATATTTCCGAGTCAGATGTCTCTTGCGCGAAACAACTGGCGGAGGTCTACACACAAGTTGGGCAATCTGTCACGAGTCTTGATCTCTGCCATGCGAGTGAACTCTCGCTCAACGGCATCGTTCATGGCACTTCTTCTACTGAATCCTCGAGAATTTATACGTTAGCACAAATCTCCGAAAAACCGACAGTTGAATTCGCGCGGGAGCACCTCCGTGTTGAGGGTGTTCCTAATCAGCAATACCTCTGCAACTTCGGGATTGATCTCCTCAGCCCCCTCCTCTTTGACATTCTGGACCACAACTACAGACACCGAATTGTGACGCATGGAGAGATTCAACTGCGGGATGCAATGTCGGAAATGATTAAACAGGAAGGCATGTACGGGTATCGCGTCGCAGGTGAGCGTTACGATACCGGAAACCCGCAGGACTTGTTGAAGACCGTGAATGCCTTTGGTCTCCACGGTCCCTATCGGAATGTCTTAGTCTAATGTTTCCCCAACCTCTAATGAAATGATTTCCACATCCTGAGATGCCGTCAATTTACGGAGTTCTTCGGGGGTTCCTGTCAAGAGTGGGAAAGTCCCGTAATGGATGGGCAGAATCGTTGGGACATTGAGTAATTGTGCAGCGTAGGCGGCTTCACGCGGTCCCATCGTGAAATGGTCGCCGATAGGGAGCAATGCGAGGTCAGGTTGGTAAATCTCACCGATAATCCGCATGTCCCCGAACACGTTCGTATCCCCAGCATGATAAATTTTGTAGCCGTTCCCGAATTCAATCACATAGCCTGCGGGTTCCCCCAAATAAACTGTTGTACCGTCTTCCTCTGTGAAACTGCTACTATGATTTGCTGAGACCATCGTTGCTTTCACGCCGCCGACAGAGACAGTCCCACCCTTATTCATACCGATCGTGTTCTCGACATCCTGTTTACCAAGCCATCCTGCGATTTCAACGATAGACACAACTGTCGGTGTATGTTTTTTCGCCAGTGGTACTGCATCGCTAATGTGATCTGCGTGTCCATGCGTTATGAGGATAACATCGAGACTGTCGAAGGTCTTGAGCGCATCAGGACACACAGGGTTGTTGGTTACCCATGGGTCTATGAGGAGCGTTTGTCCATCTGCTTCGATTTTAAAGGTGGAGTGTCCGAGCCACGTCAGGCGAATACCATTGTTAAGTTCCATCGAGAATTTCCTTTAGTCTTTGGGCAATTTTTTCTACCTCTCCGGGCATTAGCGTCTGTCCATTGATGATGACACCGTTTTCTCCTGATCCTGGAATGTCAATAGAGGGTTCACCTTCTGCAAGTTGCTGAAGGATTTCGTTCCGTGTGATGCCGAGTTGTTCCGCATCAAATCGGATTTCAGTGCGGGGCATCGGTTGTCCGGCTTCGGAGGGGAAGATACGGTGCACCGTAACGCCTTCGATGTCCGAGAACACTTCATCGTAATAGGTAACTTGATCCTCGTAAGATTGCTGTAGTTTATCATGGTCTTGATTCAGATACCATTCGACTGCGGCGAGGAGCCCTACCAGTTCTTCTTTCCCGACTTTCATGCCTCGACCGATAAATGGATGCGGCGGTCCGTTGAAGGCGATAGCCTCAATCAACGATTTTTTGCCGACAATTAACCCACTACTCTGTGGTCCGCACAAACCTTTCCCGCCACTAAAGAGTGCCAAATCAGCACCCATCTGTGTGAACTGCCATAAGTTTTCTGGGGGTGGTAACTGTGCGGCGGCATCAACAATGAGGGGGACGTTGTGCCTTTCGGCAATAGCGATGGCTTCTTCATAAGGCACCCAGAGGTGTTCTCTGCTGGGGTTTGCGAAGTAAAAGATTGCGGCGGTCTTTTCCGTAATGGCGTTTTCTAACTCGTCAGGAGTTGTCCCGTTTTCGTTGCCTATCTCTATAAATGTGACGCCGACCTGCCGAACGGCGTAATCGTATCCGACACGCCCGTGACGATGCACAATGACTTCGCTTTTCATTGATGCATCAAGGTGGGGCAATTTTTCGCGCTTGTCAGGGTCGAGTCCGGTGATACACGCCGCTGCGCTGAGGGTCAAGGCAGCAGCGGCACCACAGGAGACATACGCCGCTTCGTTGTGAGTGAGTTTCGCAATCTCTTCCCCGACCCGTTTTTGGAGTTCGATGATGTCTATAAAGTGCTTGGCAGCGTCTGACATCGCCGCGACCACCTCAGATGGCATAATCGAACCACCGAGCCGTGTGAGCGTCGCATTGCCGTTGATGACTGTGCGAATGCCTAAGCGTTTGTAGATGTTCATTTGAGTGGTTATCGGAAACTATCGGTTTTCAGCAAAGACATCTTGTGGCAGTTCTGCAACTTTTACATGCCACACACTGACTGCCGACTGCTGACTGCTGACAACCATCTATCCGACTTCCTCACCATCTAATTTACCGACGTGGAGATCAATCTCATCGCGCGACTCAATCTTGTCCACTTTACCATCTGCCATGTGGAAGATGCGATCGGAGACATCTAACATTTTATGATCGTGCGTCGCGGTGATGATGGTTACGCCGTTTTCAGCATTAAGTCGACGGAGTAGGGCAATGATTTCGAGTCCAGTTTTGGTGTCCAAGTTTCCCGTCGGTTCATCGGCGAGAACAATTGCGGGGTCGTTTGCAAGCGAACGTGCGATTGCGACACGTTGTTGTTGTCCACCGGAGAGTTCTAACGGTTTATGTTGCACGCGATCACCAAGTCCGACGAGTGTGAGGAGGTCAATGCCTTTTTCTCTGCTTTCGTCGGCACTCATACCGGCGAAGATCATCGGAAGCGAAACGTTTTCGAGTGCTGTCATAACTGGAATGAGATTGAACGATTGAAAAATATAGCCGATTTTTCGGCAGCGGAGCCATGCGAGTTCGTACGCGTCAAGTTGCGCGATGTCCACCTCGTCGATGTAGACTCTACCTTCGGTCGGTTTGTCTAAACCACCAATCATGTTGAAAAGTGTCGATTTTCCTGAACCGGAGGGACCCATAATAGAGATATATTCACCGCGCTGGATTTGGAAATTAACACCGCGGAGAGCATCCACGGTCTGCGTTCCCATTTCATATCGCTTGATGAGGTTCCTGACGCGAACTGTATTCTCCTTCGGAAGAATGCGTTGGAACTTTTCTGGCGTTTCGGCAAGAATGGCATTAACATCGCCGATTTCTGTTGGTATATTCATTTTTTAATTATTCCTTGCGGTTTGGTGAGGTGGGTTGAGTGACCAACACTCCTCTCCGTATATCCGCCTGCGCCGTTGTTGCAGGCTCCAATTTCGTTAAAGCTGCACAATCTAACAGATTATGCTACAAGTTCCCAAAACGACTTACCGTCTCTGTAGGAATCCAAAAATACCCTGTTTTTCAGGTTCGGGCGTTACAGGGGCGTTCTGTTGCGGGTTCGGAATGGCGAACCCTATAAAATTCCGTTTGCCAAGCTGCTGCATAAACGTAAAGAGGGACGTTTCCGCTTCTTTCCGAGTCAACTGGTACTGGTTTTGGACTCCCTTTATAATCTGTGAAATGGTATGCTTACCGTCGCACATCTTCCACACATAAGTTCCGATGGAATCTAATACAATAACCCTTTTATCGGGGAGCATAAAAAGTTTGCTGGCGAGTCGGGTCCAGAGTTTGTCTTTCTGTGGAACAACGAGTGAGGCTTCGCCTTTGTCGTCTATCTCCCAGTTTATCAACTGGTTCCGAACAGGAAACGACTTCATGATCCGAGTCCGATCCATCTCCGGACGTTTCTTGAGTTTGAGAGCGTATAGAATTCTGTTTAGCATTTTTTAATGGTTGTCGGTACGAAAATCTGCATGAGCAGATTTTCTTTCTGTCATCAGTTACAAGAGGCTTTTGTTAAACGAATACCTCTTAACTGAAAACCGATAACTGATAACTATTAGTGGCATTCAATACTTTCAGCAACTTTTTGAACGGTCGAACGCGCATCGGTACTACCGATGGACTGGATGACATAGATACGGTTGGACTGGTTGCATCGCCATAGATGAAATACAAGTGCTGTCCTTTTGGATAACTTATCAAACATCAGCACCGGACTGAATGGTACACCATCATAGAGCCGCGTCTGTTCCCCAATAAGCGTCAGGCGTTCATCCGCCGAATCTGTATCGGATGTTACTTCAAACCCATAGCCACGAATGGCTTTTGCGTATTTGGCACGAAACCATGCCTCTAATGGATTTTCGGCATCTTTATGGTCGCTTAGCATCACTTCTGCTGGTCCGTATCGTTCCACACTCAGTCGTCCTTTGTCGGGGACGGGGTTTTTGCTTGGGTGTTTCCGCAAGGTTAGCTCACCCCTACGATCTTCTATAGAACCATTATTTCGTAGGCGACTGCTTGCCAGTTTCGCAAGCCTGACTGCACGCTGAAAGCGAACGGGCTTTGCAACGAAGGCAAACAACAGGTAACCACTGAGCAATTTCTGACTTTCCAACTTATATTCTTTCGGAACCCCTAACTTAAGTCCGTAAGCACTCCAGAGCGTTAGCGGCGCGTCCCCGCGGTCTGTAATTGATTTGAAAATCCGAAGAACCGTAGGTCGCCAATTCTCCTTGAGCCGTCCCATCACCTGTACGATTGTAATTCGTTTGCCGGTGTGAAAAATCAGCCCATTCGCACGAATACTCCCCTTCCAACTGAAACCGAGAACGGTGCGTCCATCAAAGAATTCCTCTTCTTTGATGAGATTAACGTTCCGGCGGAAGGAGAGTTCGGTGCCCTTCTTATACGTCTTGCGAATCAACTTGAAGTATTCGTCGAGCGTTGCATGGAGGTCTGGCTTTTTGCGTCGGGTATGCGCCCATTTGAGTTCAAGACGAGGCATCTCTGGATCATCGAGCCGGAGATATCCTGTTTTCTGATCTCCACTGAGTCCACTCAGTTCCCATGTTGTGGGAATTTCCAGTTCTATGCCTGCCCAGCCAAAAAGTGTCCAGTCCATATTTTAATTTTCCTTGCGGTTCGGTGAAGTGGGTCTCATAATGGGTTTCCTTTACGTAGACCTGAAGAAACACCCAAGCAAAACCCCTCCACTACGTTACGGACTACCGGTTTTGTGTGATCTTTAATTTTATCACCAAACCGCGTAGCCTGCGACAATCCGCAGAAATCCGCAGAAACACCCTAAACACGCAGGCGCATTTGAGGAATACACGTCAAGGCCGAATGTTCAGTGTTTTCTCCGCAAGGAAAAATTAAAACGGTTTGACGATTACGGCTTTAGAGACAAGTGCAATTGCTACGGTTCCCATACCGATCAGCCCGACACCGCAGGCAAACCCTGCCGCAAGTACCGGGTTGAACATGTACCAACGCCGCATTCCAAATCGCTTGATCATGTAGAACCGCCCGATAATTGCACCAAGTAGCCGGGTAACCATACTTCCTGGATCTGCGCCGATGCCACCGACAATACCGTAGAACCACATTGAGGGTAGTTTGAATACCCACAACATTCCATAGATCGCGAGGCTTCCCGTAAATCCGGCAGCGATGTAATCTCCCCGAATTGCTTGAAGCATTTGGCTATTTCCATCCCGCAGCGACGTTTTCCAGAGACACTCATTTGTGGCGTTAATGGGCCACATCATCTGTGCGAATGGATATTGTGCACTGGGAATGGGTGCAATCTTCCAGATAAAGTGAAGCACCACAATTCCACTGACAAGTAGGATCGGCATAATCAACAGTGTGCCAGCGAGATTTGAAGTGAAGGTCGTTCCTGTCAATTCAAGGACTCGCCAACTCTGGGTGCCGCGTCCATAATCTTCGTCTGGGAGTGGCGCGAACCAGATATCTACCTCTTCATAGCGGCTCAAAATAAAGGTAATTTCGTGTAAATACGGTATCTCAAATAGGTCGCGCCCCAATACACCGAAGGTCCGTGCGGTAATATACGAATTGATCGGTGTATACAGGAAAGCGTAGCCTAACAGGAAACTCAACGGGAAGTTCGGGACCATCCAGTGAATGAGCCATACAAATCCACCCATACCGAGGAGCCACATTAATCCCATCAACCATATCGGGAAATCGCCACGGTTCGGAGGCGGAGCAAAGGTGCCGCGTTCGCCTGCAGTTTTCTGAGTCCTCCGCATTTTAAAGAGCATCGGAACCGAAGCCGCCATACCTGCGATGGCGAAGCTAAAGGATTTCCCCATGCCGGCACTCTGCCAGAAATCCAGTCTGTTGAACAACTCGACACCACGAACATCCAAACCCGGAGACCACTGGTGGAGAATCTCATACCGGTAAAGGATTTGTGGGTTCAAGACAAATTGCGTCGCCATTGCGGCAATAAATTCTGTCATCACAATTGGAAACGGTAGCACGAACCCGAAGAGCATTTGTCCAAAGTCGGTTCGGAAGGCGAAAACACCCGTTGGTGCGAAACCTTCTATACTCTGTGTGAAATCTATCCACGGGATCTTCAGAATCTGAATCGGCTGACTCATCATGACACCGGTGAGTGCAGGCACACCGATGTAAAGGAAGCCCCAGATAAGTCCTGCCATTGAGCCAATAGAAAAAACCCGCCAGCGCCACGTCTCTTCTTTACCTGTCGTTTCTGCGAGTGCTGTTGCCCCTTGGGCACTAATCGGTGCCATCGGATATGGGAGTCGCTCGAGGTCCGCCGTGAGCCGGAACAGAATATACTGTCCGCTGACAAAACGCAGGGTACCCAAGAGTTTTCCTATGAGATAGATACCGATAGGCAGGAACCAGTCTGGATGTATGAGACTTCGCGTGAGCACGCCGACGGAATCGCCTGCGGGTACAATCCACTCTGGAATCTTATCCGCGATTTCGTAGGATGCCGCCTGCGGGGTGTTAACAAAGTAGGCGTACCAGATAAAGTTCCGGTACTGAAGCCCACTTCCGACAGCTGCACCTGTTAACCCGAGGAGCATGTAAAGCTCCTGTCGCCGGGCAGTTGTAAAGGAACGCCGCGCGAGCTCAGTGAATAGAATAACGGCAACCCAAGGTGCTGCGCCAGCACCGGATTCACCGGATACATAACTGAGATAAATGGAACCCGGCATCATCAGCAAGCCAACGAAAAGTGCTCCAACAAACACCTTGACTGTTAGCCCCGACTCAAAGGTACGGATACCGCCTTCAATGTCGTATCGCTGTGCCCAAGCTTGCCATTCATCTGCTTGTGATACTCTTTCTCTCGCCAAATTGAATGTTCTCCTTTCTTGGCTATCGGCTATCAGCCATCAGTTATAAGAAGTTTTTGATTCATACGGGTTTCCACTCTTAACTGACTGCTGACTGCTGATGGCTAATTCTCACTCTTCACCTGAGTCTTCGGTGTCTCGTAGTTCTTCCCAGAAATGCGCACAGAAAATACCAACTATCAGCACAAGAGCCGAGAACATCTGCCATTGCCAACGTCCTTCGAGGGCGAAAATACTAAACAGCCATAAGAAGGTGCCAATGATGATAATAAGACTTGCTAATTTTTCCATTTTTTAACTATGGTCCTCTACACAGATACCGCCCCTACGGGGCTAAGATAACGTGAAACCAAAAACGCAACCTGCAACAATACGCAGAAATACCCAAGCAAAAACACGCAAGTGGGTTCTCTGAAAGAATTGTTAAATACATCAGTCCGCTGGTGTCGGTACTGGTTCCATCTGTCCTGCTTCTTCTGCCTCCGGGTCCATACCTTCGGTTCTACCGCGTTCATGGAACTCTGCTCGGATATCGACGCTGAATGTCCGCCAAATCAGAAGTTGTTTCCGCAGTAAATTGAGGAAACGTCGGTTGACCCGCTTCCAAGAGGCAATCTCGCCACTCTCACGGTGGACATCCAACGTGATTTTGTAGAGATCCTCTTCTTCACCACCGACTGGGGATGTAACGAACTGGATCGACTGGCTCACACCTAAGTCATAAGGTGCCAACCATACCATCATCCCGATCTGATAAGAATCTTCGGCTTCTATTTGGCTGAACGCAACCTGATCGGTATAGAAGTCGCTGGCGGATTCGTCGGCATGTGCATCAAAATAGTCGCGCATAAAGACGTTCAACCCGAGTGCTTCTTCTTCAAGGACGGTAAAGGGTAAGTTGAAGTGCCATACATCCCCTTCAGGTTCTGGTAGTTTCCATTTACGTTCGATATCAGGGACTGCCATCCGTGAAGCCTTGATTGCCGGATACATGGTGCTGAGTAAAACGACAAGCATGACAATAATTGTTGCGACGACGGTTGACATTGACGAATAGTTAAGCGTCAACCCAGCGAGCCAACCGAAATGCACGAGGGTTGTTGCTATTGCTTGTCCCATGAGATAGCCTAACACCGCACCAACGATGGCATAGACGCATGCCTCCGCAAGGAAGAGGAAGGCGATATGCACAGGCGCGAGTCCGACGGAACTGTAAATGCTGATTTCACGGACCCGCTCATAGACGGCTCCAAGCATGGTGTTAAGAACGATAAGAGCGGCGATCAGGATGGGTACGAACAGGTTACCCATACCACTGAAACTCGTCATTCCGATACTGCTGTAGAGATATGTATCTTTATCACGTCCCACAAAGAAATCAAGGGCAATGCGGTTCATGAGCGGTGCCATGATGAGATCTAACTTATCAATTGCACCTAACAACTTCGGATCATCCTGTTGCGGTTCCATGTTAACGGCAACACTTCGGAGTGTGCCGCCTTGATTCATAACTACCTGATAAGGAAGGATGGCAACACTGTCTGGCGTGAGATGGAGGTATTTCTGTAATTCACCTTCAAGCGTCTCATCACCAGTGGCACCCCGGCTCCGCTGCTGTTGCATCAACTGATAATCGACAGGTGTGAGTTCTTCGCCGTCGTTATCGGTAAGATCCTTGAAGCCGATACCGAGGACACCGACGACAGTGAAGTCGGCACCGTAAACAGAGACGGTGGCTTTCCCCATATCGCTTTCGGTGATCTTAAGCAGTTCTGCCATTCCTTTGGGCAACACAATGGCGTAGGGCCACTCCGTCGGCCATTCATTGGCATCTGCTGGGTCAAACCATTTTCCGTATTGGAGGTATCTGTTGATACCGCTGACACCGGGTTCTGATTCATTCATACCCACGAGCATGTTTGCAGCGAATGTCAACGCTTCACCCGTGAGTGGGTGTGTCGGCGGTGATGGATCTGATTCGTTCTCAGTACGCGTAAGTTGGACAAACGATTGGTCTCCGGTTCCTGAGGATTGATACCATGCGCGCGGTGCGACGACATTCCGGACGGTTAAGACGGATTCTGCGTCTACCTGTTCGATGAAACCCTTCTCTTCTAAAGTTCTCCGTGCTTCCGCGAGGTCAACAGGCTGTTCTCCTTGCTTAACCAAGAGTTCGTTCTTGCGTTCCAAAAGCCGTTCTAAGGCGGTGAGTGTGATCTGTGTCTTTTGCATATCGTTCAGCACGGAGGTAAGCACGGGTTCCTCAAGTGGACGCCAATACTGGTCGCGGATAAGGAGTCCTGTATAGCGTGGTGTCACCTGTGGTAGACTCGTTCTATTCGGGTGCATAAACGTCCGCACAGAGGTAAACGATATAACAGTAAAGGTAAGAATTACCAACGTGCAGCATGTCAGGACAGTTCGTCCTTTCCGTTTCCGCATGTTGGAAATACCTAAACTAAATGCAGCAGCACTTGCACTCAATCTGCCGACATCGGCTTTATAAACCTTATTTCCCTCTTGCCGGATCTTTTCGAGTTGCTCCTCGAATTTTCGGACAATGATACTGATAACGATAACCGTCAAGGCAAGCACAACGAACGCGATCAGGATAATCACAGGGGTGGTGGTAATCTGGAATGCGGGATGAACTTGGCTGAGGAAGAAGAATACGAGTAAAAAGATGCCGAATGAACCCAGAATCTGCTTATGAATATTTGGGAAACCGAAAATGAGCCGTTCCATGAAGTAGGCGAACGGCATCAGTAAGGCGAGATAGAACATCACACCGTTAACGACATCGTTACCCGTCTGTTTGACGTCTGGGTATGCGCGTGATTCATAACCCCACGCGGCGCGTGCGAGTTTGAGTGCCTGTTGGTAGTCACTTTGGAGTAATTCGGTCTCGGCGCGTGCGAGGTAATCGTTCGCAAATTGATGGAGTTTGTCAAGCCGGTCGCTGGAGATACCAAACCGTTTGTAAAGTCGTGAGCGGTTCTCATCAAGCCACCACATATCTCGGACAACGACATACGGCGTGAGGCGAATTTGCCCGTTTTCGCGAACGACAAAACCTTCACCAGTATAAAGCGTCGGGTTCTTCATACCGCTCTTCGTCGCTTTAATAAGAAGGAGACGTTTACCAATCTGTCCGTATGCCATTCCAACTTTAATGCGCGTGTTGGGTTCGCTATACACGAGGGCAATGGGTTCGGCTGCGGACACACCTTCCTGCTGCCACGGTTTGGACATCCCGAATTTCTCTGGTGCACTATCCGTGAGGGCATCATAGACTTCGAGTTCCCGCAGGGTTCGCAGATACCGTTGATCCACCAAGTCGTAGATAGTTGTAGATACACACGGGAATGTAACAACACGGCACCCACGTCTACGGGTGTTGATCGGAATTTTATTGGGAAGCAGTTTCGCGCCATAGTTCCCGAGATCGGGGGCATAGACGATGTCTCCGGAGTCTTTGTCAAGAATGTATGCTTCAACCTCTTGAGCACCACCGAGACGCCGTGTGGCTCTGCCTTCCATCGCTAACCCGGCGACTTCAAAGTTCCCCTTGTTATCGCCCATCACAAACAGATCGCCACGAACCCCCATCATGGTTTTGTGTTTCCTGCGGAGCGTCAAAATCGGGTAAGGCACCGGTTTATTCGGGAGTGCGGACTCGCGCGCGTCAAATTCGACGACATCACCGAAAAGGTTGCAGTAGAAATTCCCGACACGTGCGGCGGTGGGCATTTCTTCGTCCCGAAGTGCTTGGATGAGTAAGGATGCTAATGTTTGTGATTGCTGATGGAGATTACCACCTTCGCGCAAATCAACGCGTTCGATTGTGTCAAGAGGTGTGTCCGTTAAGACGCGAGCGTCTTCGATAGTTGCAAAAGCGATTCCGGTCTTTCCGACAAGTGTTGCGACCTCGCTGTCAAAGGCGATTTTACCTGGGATATAGGTCTTCCACGTCTTTCCGCCGCTTGCGGAGATAGCGTTAACGAAGTTTGACTCGCCGCCGAGACCGGCGATCGAAATGAGGGTTTTAATATCCTCAATTTCTTCATCGGAGAAGGTATCCGGATCTTCGTGTCGAAGTCGGAGCATGGCATCGAGCTGCTCACGCGTACGGATGTTATTCTTTCGATTCTTCTTTGCAGTGCGGACATCATTTCGGATGAAACGCTCGACCTCTTTGCGGATGTAATCCATATCTTTGAGCATATCCTCAGAGGGTTCACCTTGATTGCGCCACTGTTCAAACTGCATCTTCATGAGTCGGCTCACTCCACTGAGACCGGTGAGTTTGTTGAAGTGCGAACTCAGTAACGTTTCAAGCGTCTTTCCTTCAAGAGCCGCTTTATCGGATATCCCGTTTGCCACTGTCCATTGGCGTGCCATAACGGCTTGACGAATTTGATCGTCTGTCCACTGCCAAAGTTTCCTGACACGGACACCAAAATCAGCATCTTCGGCGTAAGCGGCAAGTTTATTACCGATGCTTGCAAACTCGCGCCGTAATACAAATTCGGGCTGCTGATCGTAGAACCATCCCTTGTTGAACACGCCGAACTGATTTGACTGTGAGGAAAGGTCAATGCTAATATAGAGAGAGGTATAATACCGGTTGAACAGGTCTTGTAGTGCGATTGCTGCCTCGATCTGCCCGAGTTTTCGGTTGTATTCATCGGTATCAATACGCAACATCTTTTCGATACGACTCTGGATGTTACGAAAACGTGCATTGCGGAGGGTCAACATATTATCGCGTAGGAGTGTCTTCGTCTCTTCATCCAAATCGGTACCTAATGTGGGTAACCGTTCAATCAGGTTTTCGAGTGCTACGATATCTGTATCCGCCCGCTTTTTGACGATCGTTAACAATTCATTTTCAGTGATCTGTGATGCGATGCGCGAGCGCAAAGAAAGTGCCTGTTCAACTTCATCCTCTGATAGGTAGTTTTCCAAAATGAGACGTTCTTCATCCAAGTATTCTCGCCCCAAAGTTTCAGCGGTTGCGATCAAATTTTGGATACGCGTTCGTTCCAATCGAGCGTTCCGGAGTGCGATTTCAAAGATACTTTGTTTATCTTTGAGAAGATCTGCTATCAATACAGCAACATCAGTAGTGTCTCCAGATTCGGCTAATCGCTGTCGAAGTTGGGTATCGATAGTGTTGAGACGTTCTATCCCGGCTTTCGACAAAAACTGACCACCATAAATCAAAGAATCGCCGCTCGGTTTTCCCATCGGCGTTTCTTTGAGTTGCCGAATGCTCGTTTTAACCTCATCTTCAACCGGTTGGCTATCAGGTATTTGGACCAGAACCTTTTCAAGTAACTGGACCTCTCGCTGGATCGCGATCTCTTGGGTGTCGTTAGCATCGCGCAAGACACTACGTGCCTCTTTTGCTTTGTTGAGTGAATGTAGGTCGAGATGCCGGTCGAGTATTTTCTCAGGAGTCCACATCAGCGCAAATTTGCGTTTGTCGCTCATCTCCCAGTTTGCGAGGGTTGTGTTAAGCATCTCAATATCAGAGATGCGTTCTTCTGGGAGGTCTTCGGGTATGGGGATTTGCCAATCTGAACCCTGTTGCACCGGAATAAGGTAGGCATCATTTGGGTGCGTATCATATCCATCAGTACTGCCGGTCTCTATCGCGTGAATGAGTTTCTTGACCGCCCATGTGTCGAGACGCGCAATCGGTAGCCCAAGCGTTTCGATCAATTCTCGCTGTGCGGATCGGCTTGTGCTGAGCGCAACAGCACGCACCTCAGCCATCCTGCCGACAATATCTCGGAGGAAATGTGTCGTTTGCAAAGCCTCTTTCTTCGATCGGGCGAGGTTTGCTAACAAACGACTCTTCTCTTCACCTGTGAAGCCTTGCTTTTCGCGTTTTCGATTCCTATCTGCCTGTTTCTTCTGGCGTTCTGAAAAGTCCCGCTGCTGCTCCGTAAGGGATTCAATCTCAGACCGTGTTTCTGACAAGCCGTTTAGTGTAGTTGTGAGGGAGTCCAAGTCAGACTTTACGTTATGTATACCGTGGAAAAAATCAGCGGGGAGATCGACGAGGACGCTCCGGTCAATGGAGAGGACAAGCCTTCTGCCCAACTCTTCAAATTCGAGGACATCTGTAGAGAGTCCACGGCGAAGGCCGTGCATCGTTGGTGTGCCGGGTGAATCGGTGTCGGAACCGACAATATCTTGTCCAATTCCTTCCATGAAGGCGCGCATGCCGGCAAGCCCTTGGAAGTGTCCATCGACTGCAACAAAGAGGACAGAATAGCCGGGTCGGTATTGGGGCTGACTAAAAAGGCGTGCAAGTTCCATGAGGGTTGCGATGCCGCAAGTCGGATCGGCACCGGGTGCCATTGCGGGAACAACGGACATGGCGTCGTAATAAGCTGTGAGAACGATGAGTTCATCGCGTAAGGTTGGGTCTCCGCCTTCCAAAAACCCGCGTATATTTTGCCCTACGCGGCGTTCCCATGTCATCTTACCTCTCACACGAACATTAACTTGATTGCCTTGCGTGTGCTGTTCCTCTATCAAATTGGTTAGGACAGCAGCATCTTCTTTAGAAATCCAGAATCGCGGTATGTTAGCGGGGACGGTACCGAACTTATTTTCTGCTTCTCCTCGGATGGTTGTTTCGGGTTCGATAAAGATGACAGCAGTGCCACCGAGCATTGCTGCATTGATATAACGAGTGCTGGAGTTAAAATCGATAAGGACGATTGCCCCTTTTGGGATAAAGATGTGTGATTCACTCGCGGCGACAAACTCGCCAGATTCATCGACGTGCCCATCGTTATTGTTATCGATGCCATCGGTATCGTCACCCGGAATTTCGTCTGTCCATCCATCGGCATCGTTGTCAATACCATCTGTTCCCCACCCTAAGATTTCAGAAAGCAGGGGGATTTCACCGTATTCATCAATAGTGCCATCCTCATCGTTGTCGATGCCATCGGATGCTTTTTGCAGGTGCTCATTAAGTATATCATCGGTGATACTGGCTTCGGTGATACGATAACGTCTGGCGAGCGTTGTAAGTGTATCTCCCTCTTGGAGCTTGTGCCAAAATCCGCCAATGTTAGTCCCGTTGAAATCAGCGAGTTCAGCATCATCGCCGTCGAGGAGGGGACCAGATAAACCACCTGTCGGAATAAACACAGTGCTTCCTTCGACAACGGGGGTTGCCAGAAATTGATTCCGCTCGTCTGCAAGAATAGTTGTCTCATCAACTTGGTAACTTTCTGCGATGTCGTTGAGTGTTTCTCCTGTTAATACGGTGTGTTTAATGCCATCTGCTAATAGGGAGGTCCGCACAAGGTTGGGCCAGAGGGGTGTGAGTTTAAAGGCGTGTAGCACATTGGCTTCCGGCGAGAGGACTTCAATAATACTATCACCGTGATCGATGGGCACGGTGACAGAAAATTCGCGGCTTTCCACATTCTGCAAACCGGTTTCAACGAAACGATCAAAAATATATTTGCTCCCGCTTGCCGATTGTGGATAACCCGTTACGCGACTGTCGAGACTTGAGAGGCGTGCAATGTCCTTTCGAATGTTACCGATAGAGAGGTCATCCCGAATCTGGATGGCTGCAGATTGCATACCAGTACTGGAAACTGCTTGTGCGTATGCAGTATCGGATAGTGGTACCCCAGCGACAAGCAAAACCGAAAGAGAGAACATTAATACATTGTCTCGAAAGTCTCTATAGGCTTGCGCAAAAAGCGCACTGAAATGCCGCCCGCGGCACTCGTGTCTACTATGGATTTTCATGTTGTGAAGTCCCTCGCCTTTTTCTGGTTTTTCAGACCACTTTTTTATTTATTTCGGTGCTCGGAAGTCATAAAGTCGTCACTTTTCGTTGTAGATTCCCGTTTTCGGAGCCTATTGGCGTAATTTTAGGAGACAGTATCTATATTGTATATTATTATTACAATTTTTGTCAAATTAAAAAAATTTGCATTTAAGGCTTTTTTAGGTTAAAATATATTTAACGCTTTTGCCTCTCATCGAAGCAGAATCCTCTTCAAACTACATTTCACTGCAATACTGCAGCAATACTAAAAAAATTTAAAAAAATCAGCAGCGTGAGCATAATTTTGCTGCCTGATAAGGAGCCAAACGTGGGCAAAGAATCAAGAGACTCAAATACAGATAAAGTCGTCTCACGTATAAAACTACGTCGTCATGAACTGAAGTTGACACAAACGGAACTTGCAAAGGTGGCAAATCTAACACCTGCTGCGATCTCTCAATTTGAATCAGGAGCCCGAAAACCGTCGTTTAAAACACTTTCAAGTCTTTCCGATGCTTTAAAAGTCACTACCGATTACCTACTTGGAAAAGCCGACAAAAGTTACGATGACCTCTTAGCCGACCCCAAGATTAGTGCTATGTTCAAAGGGATGATGGAATTTACGGAAAAAGATAAGGAAACGCTCTACGAGTTCTACGAATTTCTTAAGATGAAAGCGAAAAAACTCTCTAACACCTCAAACACATAGCAGGCTGTTTCATATTGAAGTCTTTGTCGGTTTGACCCATCAGTTCGTGTCCCAAACACATTCTAATCGGAAGTTAAGAAACCTCGTAGCAACTGTGTTTGTTGTCGAGACTATAGGAAACGTTACTAAAAACTGTTAAATTTTTTTTTAACTTTCAGTTATTCTTGGACAAAGACAAATTTTTCCGAAATTTTGGCGTTTCTCTAACAATAAGTGTGCCTCACCTGCATGGTCGAGCGGTAAAATCCTGTCGATAATAGGTTCCAGTTTTCCTTGTCCAGCGAGATAGACAAGTGTTCGGAGTTCGGAGATTGTGCCGAGGGCAGAGCCCATCAATGTTAGCTGCTTTTGATACATCTTCCGGATATTAATTGTGCCAATATTTCCTGTTGTCACACCGCACGAAACAAGTCTCCCATTTTTAGCAAGACTCGCGATGCTCTGCTCCCATGTTGCAGCACCAACATGCTCAAGGACAACATCCACGCCTCGTCCGTTGGTTACCTCCAGCACGATCTCCGAAAAATCCGTGTCTTTGTAGTTAATTGTAACATCAGCACCCATTTGTCGTGCGCGTTGTAGTTTCTCATTGCTGCTTGCTGTCGCAAAAACTCTGGCACCCGTTAATTTTGCGATTTGTAATCCCGCGCTTCCGACCCCTCCCCCTACACCGAGAATTAAGACATCGTCCTCTGGACGAAGTTCTGCCCGCGTTATTAACATATGCCATGCGGTGAGATACGCTATTGGCATCGCAGCGGCGTTAACGAATGACAGTGTCGCTGGCATCTGAATCGCGTTTTGGGCAGGGGCTTTTACGTATTCTGCGTATCCGCCATTTGTTTGGAAGCCGATGAGTTCTTGTGTGTCACACAAATTTTCGGCACGGCTATGGCAGTCGCTACAAATACCACACGGAATGCAAGGCGCGAGAACGACGCGATCCCCGACCGTAACACCGCGGACTGCATCACCAATTTCGTCGATTGTCCCAGCGATGTCGGAACCGAGTATATGTGGTGTATCGCTGCGACGGAGTTTCGCTTCTATCTCGGGGCGGTTTCGCCGGGCGTGAATATCCAGATAGTTCACCGCACAGGCTTCGACTTTAACGAGCACTTCATTGGGATCAAGTGTCGGTTTAGGGACATCTGTGTACTGAAGGACCTCCGCGCTGCCTTGTTCTGAAAAAACTACTGCTTTCATATTATTAGTTGGGAGATGGACAGGAAGACAGGCAATAGATAGAGCGAACTTCCTAATTCATACTATGGTTAGGGATTTAAAGCCTATGTAATGCATCTAAACAATCAGAAAGCCCTAATATCTGTAATTCTCTGGAGACATAATTAAGGACAGCCTTTTCCAATGCCAACGGATAGCCGACTCCGTGCTGTTTTGCAATATCCGGTCCGTACCGTTGCATCATCGCTGTTAACCGGAGATGTGCTTTCGCAATGCCTTCTCTATCAATGCTTGGCATTGTTAATGCGTCTTCGACTTCTTCTCTGAGTACTTGCGGCACAAAAGCATTAATGTTTTTTACACCTCTGTCTCTCTGTTTCCCACTGCCTATGATGAGTACTTCTGTGAGCGACATTACAGCAAATGTAGTGCCCATAAATCCCGCAATGCGTTCCTCACGTCCCAAGACTGTAGGAAGTATAGCAAGCACACGCCAAAACTCGTTGAAATGCTGCTTTAGTACCGAACTAATATCTTTTGATTCTTTGTCTCTACACGTTTCCTTAAATTGAATACATCCTTCGGTAGTGGACAACACGCGAACTTTAGTAGGTTCAAGGACGATTGTATTTCCGGTGTGTAACCAGACATCAACTCGCAAGCCTGCTGTTGTGATGCAGGTCACCATCTGTCCGGCGAAAGTATTTTTGAAGAGAACCAACGACTGAATATTGGAGAGCCAAGATTCTAACCCCTGTTGAAAAGTTTCTTTATTCTCTTCGGCGACCAATAGGTGAAGGTCGATATCTGAATATCTGTCAGCGGTGCCTGTTGCGAAACTCCCTTCAATCCATGTCCCTAATACGCGCACGTCCGACGCGACTTTATCTGCAAATGCTTTCAGATATTCTTGATGCATTTCCAATCCTTACAGCGGAAAATCTACCCGTAGGCACCGTGATTGAGGAAGCCGAGCAGTCGGCGGAGACGAGGACTTGCATCTTTGTAAACAGATGCCGGCATATTGTAGTTCATAAACGGGTAGTATTTATGCCCAACGAGGCGGCGTCCGTAGGTCACCTGGGTGATATATCGGATGCGGTCGGTCTGGTTCGGGCCTCCGCGATGCCAGACCTGATTGTTGAACATAATAACGCTTCCGGCTTTTCCGAGATTATACTGAATTTTGTCCTCCCACTCTGTTCCTTCTATCGGGTTCGGAGGCGATGCGCCGAAAAGATGTGAACCTGGGACAACCTCTGTGCCGCCGTGTTCAATTTCAGTGACATCGGTGAGATAGTAATTCGCCGTGAAAAGCAGAACCGGTAACCGAACGTTCTTTGGGGGTTCACCATCCGTTACAATGTAGTGTGGGGCATCGTCTTGGTGCCATGATGTAATTCCACCACCGGGGAACGTCTGAAACGAATTGTTGTGAATGACATGGCAGTTTTCCGCGACGAGTGCCTCAGCGAAAGAGACAATCGGTTCAAGGTCAAACAATCGCCGATTCGCTTCACTGTGTTCAAACATTCGGTGGCTCAAGTGCATACGACCTGCGGGGCTTCCACCGTTTAAGTTATTCGGATCGTTTTTGAGTGCCCACTCTAAATCTTGTCGAAGTTGCGCGCATAAATCAGGAGGCAAAACGTTTTGCAGGAACAGGCAGCCTCGCTCGTGGAATGTCTCTACCCATTCCTGGATTTGTGCCTCGCTGACAACCTGATCTGCAAGGTAGGTTGTTTGTGCCATTTTCCACCCTCCATAGGATGGCTATCAGCCGTTGGAAACTGTCAGCGATCAGTAAGGAGAACGGTGTGGCAGGTGAAAACAAATTCAACCACCACAACGATCTACTGATTGCTGATGGAACTATCTTGCTGATTGCTGATTGCTTTTTTTTCATGGATGATTGCTGACGGTTATTCTTGCTAACCCATCGCGGCAGCGACGATGATGCCGAGTGAGACAAGGACACCCGCCACCGCAATACCTGCAGCGGTGTTGTTCTCTTCGGCGATCTGACGGTTTAAGTCGTAGGGGGTCGCCATATCAAAGACTTTGTAGCCTACCATCAAAATGATTAAACCGACGATACTGAAAACAACGCCTTCAACGATAAAACCGCCCAAGACTTTGAAATCTATCATCGGGACATCTCCAGACGCAGCCGCGTCGGATTGGGCAACAGCATTGTGTGAAAACAGAACAGAGGCAACAATTGCCACAGTGACCAGCATAAATGTGGTGAATACAATTTTTTTAGCCATTTTACGACTCTCCTTATTTTTCGGGACCGGTTTAGGAGCCCTGGTGCGGTAACTCAGATTGTTAAACGATCTCAAACTGCACATCCGTAGTGGTGTGCAGATATTTTACCAATATAGCGTCCTTATCTTTGATATAAAGCCATCCGGATCCGACGTCTTCGAGCGTTTGCACATTCGCAATCTCGATCTCTGCGTATTGGTCCGATGTGCTATCGGGTTCAGAAGCGTCAGCGGGTGCATCCGCATCGGCAATTGAGGGTTCGTCCGTTGGTGGTGAAAACTGATAGCGTGCCCGAAGGGCTTGTGGTGCCCGTCCATAACCAACGATAAGGGTATAACTCGTTTCGTCGTCGGCATAACTGAGTTGCCATTTCAGTTGACCGTTATCGGTTAAGGTAGGTCCATCTACTATCGCGCCGGAACTGAGGTGTATCTCCCCGACGATAGCGGTTTTAATTCCCGGATCGACCCCTCGGAGCGTATAAACGTTCACCATAATATCTTCGGGATTCAAGTGGGGTCCCTTACCTTCGGTGCAGAACCCATAAAATCCATCGGGATAGGTGCCTTTGAGTTCACCATCATCCCACTGTTGATACATCGCACTTACCGTAATACCTTCAGCGATTTGAAGCCATCTGTCATCTTCGATGTGTCGGTTTAAGCGTTGTAAGTAGTAGGCGAGGACTAATCCGTTCCATTGAACAGGGACACCGAACCACGGATGCGTGTGGAAAGATGTCCCGAAAACGGGTATGGAGGCGAACTGCATACCGGGTCGGTCTGGGAGATGCCAATGGTAGAGGAATGGCAATGCTGTTGCCGCCCAATACGTTGCGCGTGTGAGATGTTCTTTATCGGCTGTCAATTCGTAAGCCTCAACATAGGCACCAATGGCGTGCGCAGCCGCAAGGACATCAGGTTGATACATCGGACATTCCCACATTTGAGCCCCGCGTGGCACAGAAAATTGCTGAATAAATCCAAGTGCTTTCAAACCTGCTTCATGAGAGGCTTTATTTCCGGTAATCCGAGCGTGTTTGAGGAGTAAAAGTGCTGATTCAGCACAAGTGCCGAGTACTGCTTCACCTGCCGTTCCGAGCGAAGCGGTTTTCGCGTCTGCTGGGTGCCACCGCCAACTTCCGTCCGATTCTTGTGTCGCAATCCGTTGCTGTGTTTCTTCCTCCATGTAAGATAATCCAGCATTGATATGACCGATGTAGAATGGGAATTCCCATCTTAAGATGTGGCACGAACCGCGTGCCGCCAAACCACCTGCTCCGGATTCCGTTATGGTGTTTTTGGCAATTTCTAACACCCGCTCCTTCACATGTTCATCTTTTGTAGCAAGGTAGTCGTACCAAAGTAGAGTACCGAAACCTGGTTCATTGTGCGGTGCCCAGCCTACGCAGTGACGGGATTTTCGAGTCGCTTCGTCCCATGTTGTCTGCATAAACCCGTGCCGCGAAAGTAAAACCTCATCTGCGTCACTACGGGGTGATGATAGTGGTTCAGGGGCACCGTAAGCGTCGTTCCAATGCGCGATAGCATCTAAGATAGAGGTATTTCCATCGACGATGATTTCGGTTTTGATGGACACCGGACGCGATGGTTTTAGTGGATACGGGATAGAAGCCTCTGTCTGGTTTTCTGGGACCCATGCTGGCACAGTAGGAACGAATACACCGAGGGCGTGATTTTTCTGATACTGATGCCAATTGGGAGAAGCGAATACCGCAGAGAGCATTTGATTCTCACCATCCCAAGTTTCCAGTGGATTCCAGATGATGCCGACCACTGATTTTTGCATCTCTACTGCCATGACCGGCACTGTGATTTTGTAGGGATGCGGGACCAGCCGGTTGTCGAATGGCGAGGCTGCGTCGCGTGTGCTTGAGGAGCGTTCATCGTTTTCCAGGAATTCGAGTCCGGGGAAAAGTGCTGCCGTTTTCTTCTCGCGATGTCGTCCTTGCCCCGCATAAAGCATCGGACCGCGAAAGGCAAGGAGTTCTCTATTCCCATCCGTTTGCAGTTGATATTCCGTTTTCACCCGCGTTGCACTTTCGCTCAGCGTCCACTGCATCTCATAAGTCCACTCAATGCCATCTACATCCGTATCCGAGCCGCTTAGGCGGACAATTGATTCCCCTTGATTGTTACCCGAAAGTTGATAGTTTGTAGGTGTGAGTTGTGACGTTTGGCGATTTTGTGATGCATCTAAATAGACAACCTCAGAGAGTGCTGGACAGGTTGCTACCTGTTGGTAGTTACCACCTTTTGCGACAAAGATTATGCAATACCCGAACCCTCCGTCAACACCCTCAGTCTCTTGGTTGTTTTCATTGCTGATTTTTGGTGTTGCTTCGGTTCCGCGGACGAAAACGATACGAAGGTGTTTATTCGCCAGCACGACGCTACCATTTTCCGTATAGGTGTGCAGTTCTTTGACCACCTTGGCAGCGAGTTTAGGTGGCTCAGGACGAATCACAACGTTTTCTTGGGCTGTTTGACGTTCTTCACCTGCTGCGGTTTGACATTTGAGCGAGACAGAAATAGAAGTTACAGTCGGATTTGGGAAGCGACGCACTATCCACGAGACGGGAACTTCTTCACCGGGTTCAATTTCTTTAATGGTTTGTCTGGGGCGTCCGCGCCGTAGTTTCATGCCGTTGATAGCGATTCGCGCCGTGTCCGCTTTACCAAGTGGTGCTGTGCCGATATTCCGAAGTGTACATTGCACTTCAAAATCTTCGCCTGCGGTGACAACTGCAGCTGTCGCACCTACGTTCACAATTTCTAATTTTGGCTGTGCAGCGTAGAGCGATATTTTGACAGGTGGCTCTTCGGGGGCGTGCGATTCGAGACATAAGTTTGCTAAATCGGAAGCCCTCGTTGATGTGGGTTGACTGAACTCCCGCAATCGCATTGTATCATTATTGAAATGTAGAATGGCGATTCCGCATTGAAATTCCGGTTCGGTGTTTCTTTTCCCTTTTCGGAGGGACATCTCTTTAAGCTTGCGCAACTGCGGCTTCCCCCACAAAGCCCACGCGAAGTTACTATTACCTTCTATGTTGCATTCCGTCAGAAATGAGATGACGACCTCTTTACCGGCGTAGGACGTGAGCTCGATGCTTTCTTCTACCCACTGACATTCGGTTGATACGGATTCGAAACATCTTTCGGGTGTAGTTTCTACACCTGTATTAAGAAGATCGAAAATTTCGATAGCGAACTTCACGCCTCCGGGCTGTCGCTCCGCGTCGTCAAAAGCAACACCATCCCGTAACCCGATGGAAAAATGTAGAAAGAGTTTCTCTTTTTTATCAACATCTGGAAGTGCAAACGTATAGTCGATTTTTGCGGCTTCTGTTGGGGTTGGGTGTTCAAAGATAGCAGGCTTTGTCACACCGCCGGAACAATCCGTTCCGCTGACGGATGCCTGATCTGTACCGGAAACAGTACTTTGTCCAAACATCTCCACGAAGTCATAAATATCTTCAATAATGCCAAGTCCTAACAGCGTTGGTTTCTGCTCTGTTTCGGTATCGTCGCTTCCGTCTGTTTCCTGTGTTTTAGTTGCTGTGATTTCAACGTCAGAAACCTGTGCGTGCTGCGTTATAGCACTCTCATTTTCCTGTTCAGATGTTACAGTCTCTGTTGCAGATTCTGTCTTATCTTCAGAAGCAGGGTGGGTGTCTTCCGGGAACTCAGTTGCTTCATCATCGGACGAGGCGAGATTGGCGATCTCGACGATAGGTGTTTCTGTTGCTCTGGGTGTATCGGGAGTGTCGTCCTCACTCGTATGAGCCTCTTCGTTTATAGAGATAGGTAGATCCTCGCTGTCGGGTTGTGTTTGAGGGTTGTCATCATCTATAGCGATAAGAGGAGACCCATCGTCTTCAGAGGATGTTTCCTCCGACTCAGGTGGCGCGTCAACATTTTCGATTTCCGAGGATTTGGAAACCGGGGTATCGGAGGTATCTGATGCTGCGGATTCAGAATCGCCTGTGGAATTATCGTCGGTTGCGAATTCCGTTTCCGTTTGGTGTTCGTTACTCTGCTGTGCATCGGATCCTGATGGGTTGGTTTCTTCCTCTGTATTTCCGATACAAGCGGCTAAAAACTGTTGAACGATATAGGGGGCGGTGAGCATTTTTTAATAATTCCTTGCGGTTCGGTAAGCTGAGTTGGGGATTTGATATGCCTTTCCGTATGTCTGAAGAACACCCAAGCAAAAACCCTTCCACTTCGTTTCAGGCTAAGTGCTTTGGCTTACGACCGGCTCCATTTCTGCTTCATTTGTTTCATTTCGTCATTGAGCACGAGTTCCACCGAGGGGGTCTGGGCAGATGTTTCAATCTGCCATGCACCGGATTCGTCCTTCAGCACAGGTTTACGCTGGGCGACAGGTAGCACAGCAAAAGGCGTATGCGGTTCAATTTGATACCAGTATGCCACAGAGGATGTCTCATTGCTGAGATGGTTCCCGTGTCCGTGCTCTATCGTAACCCGAATCTCTTTCTCGAAACGGATCGGGTTTTCAATATGATAGACGTAGGAGGTCTGGTAACCGTCGGTATTGTTTTCATAGATGGAGGAACCGTTGTGTGCAAAGGCGTTCTGTTGCATGCCCCACGCTTGGTTGAGGTAGTCCTCTGAACCAGTGCCGTGCAAATCTGGGGGCCACTTATAGCCATCGACCCAGATCATATCATCGCCTTCACCCCACCACGTGCCTTGGAAGTTGGTAACCGACAGGTTGCAACCGATATAGTGTCCTCTGCCTTCGGCGGACAGAATCAGGTAATTGTTGTCCCATGCGAGCCGTTCCGCATTGATAATATTGGCTTCAGGGGTGTTCACAGTAATTTCATGTCCCCACCCGTCACACGGGTTTTCACGATGGAATTGGGCATGGAAATAGGCAATATCATCGTCGAGGGGCTCAGGGTACTGCTCATAGTCGATATAAAAGTATTGGCGGTGGGTCGTATCACCTTCGTTGACGAGTTCAATCCTTGCACTGCGATTAAAGGGCATCTGCAAATAGCAATTGAGCGCGCATCCTGTATTGAACTGATTGTTCTGGTGTGTGGAGGCAGAGAATAGGATGGAATCATAAGAATTAACAATTTCGTTGCCAAGCCCGAAGAAGTCGCCTAAGGGACATATAACGCTCGGGTGCTCTTCATCGTCCCAAAACATCCGAATCAGGACGTTTCGATAACCGTTTGGTTGCGTCATCCAGATGTGATTGATACAGCCGGGTCCTTGAAGGTCTGCGATAACACGTGTTTCGCCGGGTTCGACATTCCATGCGTCGTTATTTCTGCCTGTTATATCCCATGAAGAAGCGCGTAACGAACATGCTTTTCTAACGCGCGTCAGCGATGACAATAATCCGTCAACGTAAGTCATTCAGTTTTCCCTTATTAATTTTTCAAAGTTCCCCAGTCGTGAAGTGCGAGGAGACATGTAAGGTGTTTTTACTATTATACCACATACGCGTGGAAAATCAATACGGTTTTTGGCTTGTGTGTTTTCTGGATCCTGACTAAGCATCGGATAGAACGGTTTTCATCTTTTCTAATCCGATACGTGCGACTTCTGCGGGATCTTGTTCCCAATAACTCGGATTGAACAATTCCAGTGATATGACACCTGCGTATCCGGCATCTTTTAGAATAGAGATCATCTCCCCGAGATCGAGGATACCATCGCCCGGATAAACCCTATCCGCGTCTGTTTGTTCCGCACGTGCAGGTTCGGCAGGCGCGTCATTGAAATGGAAGACAGCGATTTTGTTGCCGGGGATGCCTCGCATGTCGTCTATTTCGCCACCACCGCGATAGATATGGAACGGATCGAGGACAATCGTGCTATCCGGATGATCTGCCACTTCCATCACCTCCGACGCATGCTTGACTTGATTGACACCATCGACAAAACCGAGAAATTCCATAGCGGGTTTAACGCCGAATTCGCGTCCGAGTTCAAGCAGTTCGCGGTAATTCTCGCCACCTAATTGGAGGTCTGCCACTTCACGCGGCGGACTTGAGATGATGTAGGTTGAGCCGACAGCGGCGGCTTGCGCCATACGCCGTTTTGCCTCTTCAATCGCTTCCTGATGTTCCTCGCCTGTCGTATCGAGCCAGCCGTGCAAAGCGATAACGGTAGGCACCGAAAGTCCATGATCGTCAAGTGCTTTTTTGACATCCGTAAGCGAACCGCCTTGTTCCTCGTGGGCGGTTAAATCGTCATTCCACAGTTCAATCGCTGAATAGCCGGTTTCGGCGGCGATCTGAATCTTATCCATTAATCCGGCAGGTCGGATTGTGCTTGTATTTAAGGCTAATTGAAATTGTGCCATGCTTTTTGGCGAAGTTTGCAAGCCAAAACTTGCTCTTCAAAACCCCCTTATTTCTCCAACAAACTTCTAATGAAACGGACATCTATACGCGCAAGGTCGATGACAGTGTCCACAGGTTCTCCGCTGTATTCGCTATGAAAACTCACAGGACCTGAAAAGCCGATTGTTTGTAATGTATTCACTGCTGTTTCCCAATTAACGAAGCCGTGTCCCATTCGGACGACGCTGCCGCCTCGCATGCCCGGCGAACGCGCGAGGTCCTTAAAGGCGATAACTGCGAGATGCGATTTGACAATATCCAGTGCCATGTCGATCGGTTCACCGACGATGGACAGATGCCCTGTATCGGAAAAAACGCCGACGTGCTGCGCGTCAAAACCTTTTACGAGGTTCATCACGGCACACGAGTTCAGTCCCATAGAGGTTCCGGAATGATTATGGATGCATGTCCGAGGTCCATATTGCGCGGAGAGTTTCGCAAACCCGTCCAATTGCTTGCGGATGGAATCGACTTGTGCCCAGTAGCCACCATCTTCTGCGTGCCAGTGCCAGTATCCGAGTTTGATGTTTTCAACACCCGCTTCACCTGCAGCGGCGTAGACACGACGCGTCTCTTCCTGTTCCGGATCAAGAAAATCACCCGGTGTTGTGACGAGTGGGATAGACAAGCCAGCAGCGGCGAACTGCTTTGCGGCGGCGGGTAATGCCTCCGTCGCGTTTTCTGGGTTCACTGGATAGCCCGGACGAACGCACAGGTCGGCACCGCTGACGCCGACCGATTGTAACGCGATAATAATATCTGGAATTTCTAAGCCTTCCAGATGTTTCGTGAACATAATAAATTTCATATTTTTTCCATCGGTTTTGTGGCACAGCGAAACGTGCCTATTACGTTACCAATCGACAACAGAACCATCGTCGGGGTGGTACGTCACGGGATTCTGCCAATCATGGTCAATCTTATCTTCGAGTGCGTCTTCATCGAGTTCGATACCGAGTCCGGGACCGGTGGGCAATTCAACGAACCCATCTTTGAAGACAAAGGGGTTCTTAAGGTAGCCTTCACCGAGTGTTGTATGCTCCTGCATCAAAAAGTTCGGAATTGACGCATCTAATTGAATACACGCTGCTAAAGAGATGGGACCGAGCGGATTGTGCGGGGCAATACCACCGTAATAGGCTTCTGCCATCCCAGCGATGATGCGCACCTCGTTGATCCCCCCAGCATGACAGAGATCAGGTTGAAGAATAGATGCTGCTTGTTTCTCTAAGATTTCACGGAAACCCCATTTTGTGAACACACGCTCACCTGTCGCAATCGGAATGTGGGTGCTCCGCGCGATTTCGGCGAGGGTGTCCACATTTTGGCACTGAATTGGTTCTTCAATGAACATCGGTTGGTAGGGTTCTAACGCTTTAATCAGAACTTTTGCGGTTTGCGGGCTGACTGCCCCGTGAAAGTCAATTGCGAGGTCAACTTCTGTGCCTGCGGCTTCGCGCAACGCTGCGAAGTGATCCACGGCTCTGTCGATAAAGGCTTTGTTTTCGATGATGCGTGCGGGTCTGCCGCCTGCAGGACCTGTTTTGAATGCGGTGAACCCTTTGTCAATCCACTCTTTGATTCCGTCTGGGTCCCCACCGCCTTTATAGAGCCTGATGCGGTCTCGCGTCGGTCCACCGAAGAGTTGATAGACAGGAACACCAAGCGATTTCCCTGCGAGATCCCAGAGTGCTTGCTCTACACCGCTCAAGGCGCTTGTCAGAATGGGACCGCCGCGATAGAACGCGTGGCGATACATCGCTTGCCAATGGTGGACAACGCGTCTCGGATCTTGACCGATGAGGTAGGGGGCAAGTTCGTCGACGGCTTGCGCACACGTTTTCGCACGTCCTTCCAGAATAGGCTCGCCGAGTCCGACTAAACCCTCATCCGTATGGATTTTAAGAAAGAGCCAGCGCGGTTGCACCAGAAAAGTTTCCAATTTTGTTATCTTCATGTTTTAATTGTTCCTTGCGGTTCGGTCAGGGGCGTTAGGACTTTATGCTGCCGGTTAATCAACCTTCCGGTATACCTGGGGAAATCCGCAGAAACACCCTATCAAAAACACCCTCCGCTACGCTTACGGGCTACGCGCTTAAGTCTAACAAAAACCTCTTTACGGACACCTTGAAAGTTAATAGGTGCTTGCAAGCGGCAATTCCCACTTGAAACGGATTGCTTTGTGGATTTTGATGTTACCTTACCATTTTCTGTGAATTTTGTCAACAGTTGCAAAATAGCGACATTGACACAAATCTCCAGACGTGTTATTATTTTCTCAATGATTTCGTTCAGTGTTGCACGGTTGAGTTCATTTTTCGTGTGTTCCTGCACAATTACCTTTTTGAGCAAACCCCTTGAAATTCACAAAAGGAGACCTGCACAATGAGCCGTTCTTATGTCCTTGCCCTGATTTTTATCACCAATATCACACTTCTGTTCTCATTGTCTCTCCAGAGTGCCGCTACGATATTTTCCGGTCGCGTTGTTGATGAGTCTGGAAAGCCTGTTGCTGGTGTTGAGTTAGCCTTGCCCGGATTCAGAGTGACCACACCTCAGGACCAAGATGAACCTGTGTTTCTTCCCTCTCAACAGGCTGAGACGAATTATGTTGGCGAGTTCCTAATTAGCGATATTACTTCACCTTCGGTTCAATTGGTGTTACTTCCCTTCCGTGCTGCGGCGTATGAAATTCACGCTGCCAAAATTGAGGGTATATCTTTCTATATTGATGAGAATCGGGGTCGTTATGGTGGTCTCACGTTTGCTATTACGCCGGGAGCGGATGTCAAAGGTGTGGAGATAACCCTTCGTCCGAGAATGCGGATTCGTGGGCGGGTTCTTTCTGCAGACGGCACCCCGCTTCGTAATGCGCGCGTCAGTATCAGGATAGAACGCCGACGTATAGAAGGTGGTGGTGGTGGTGATCGTGGCGGCACGAGGGACCTCGATGCAGATGGCTACTTTGTGGAATACATGGAAAGGCCTGCCTACTATACTATCTCCGTGGGCTATCAGGGACAGTCCGCAACATCGGAAGAAATATTGCTTGAAGACGGGGAACGTCATGATAAACTCGTCTTGACGCTCGACGATAAATCGCCTCTGAAGCCTGACCGAGCGGTCGCTCGCGCCCCCAACAGAGAACGCTTTGAAGCCGCGTGGAACCGCGATCGTCAAGGTATGTGGGCGATCAATCCTAAAAATCGGCATGCCTACAAAAGGATTTATTGCGAAAGCTATGAGGAGGCGCGCACCCGCGCTGTTGAGCAAGGGGCGCATCTCGTTGCTATCAACGATGCAGCGGAACAGGAATGGCTCCTTGAAGTCTTTGGACGAGAAAACTTTTGGATTGGACTGACCGACGCTTCAAAAGCGGAGAACCCACACTGGGATAACGACGAACCTGTCACGTATACCGACTGGAGTTCATCAGAGAAGATTCCGAGTAGTGTAGAGACAGGTCAAGCCGGTGACGCAAACCAAAATTACACTGTTCTCATCGGATTGACAGGAAAGTGGCAAGAGACACGTCAAGGCGATCCGCTCGCACGTCTCACTGAACGAGCGATTCTGGAGAAAGAGCGTTTCACTGTTGGAGCACCTGAGTTAGACGATGATATTGAGAAGCGTTAAAGCACGTCAAGACGCGAGGAGGTATTAACATGAACCGGACATATACTATCCCAAAGTTAGTGTCGCTTGCATTGATACTTTTGCTTGTCGTGGTAGGCGTTGAAGTAGTGGCAGAAGAGCTTAGTGGAATTTCTGGGAAAGTCGTCGATTTAGAGGGTAACGCTATCGCTGGCTTCACATTTGGCATTCGACCCGTCCAACTACACGACGGTTTTCTGGAACCTGATCGAGGGAACCCAGTCGATTTACCCAAGGGAGAAACGGATTCGGCGGGTGCTTTCACTGTCAACGATATCCAGCCCGGGCTTGTTCAATTAATCGCAATTCCAGCTCCCTTGCTGGATGCGTTTGAAATGTTTGACCCGGAGAGGCGAAATTCCGCCAGAATTGATGAGCCGTGGCGGACTTCATCCAGATAAGAAGATTCTCTCTATTCAAGTCGGAACGGTCACCTTCTTCAATATAGGAGAGCACCGATTTTCTGAAGGACTCACCTTTGCACTCGAACCCGGTGTGATTATTGAAGATGTCAAAGTTACCGTTAAGTCACGACTTCGGATTCGTGGACGCGTTGTTTACGCCGATGGCACACCTCGAAGCGGATCTCTCTATGGAACAGCGTCATGAATTTCGTCCAAATCATAGTAGCAGCTATGGTACCAACTTTTTTACGGATGCCGGTGGTTACTTTACGGAATATACGAATGAGCCGGGGTTTTATACACTATCTGTAGAATATAACGACCTTTCTGCAGGCGCGGGTCCCTTCCTTCTCAAAGATGGCGTGCAGCCTGAGGAGATTATCTTAACGCTCGAAGGTAAGCCGGCTCCTGTTGAACCCTCTACTGATAACATTCCAGCCCCCGGTAACATTGAGTTTCGCCAGCCACCTGCACCGCCAATAGCAAAAAGCGTGTGGATCATTAATCCCACGAATGGACACGCCTACAAAAAGGTTCGTTGTGAAGACTGGCAGGATGCCCAACGCAAGGCGGTTGAGGAAGGCGCGCACCTCGTCTCTATCAATGACGAAGCTGAACAGCATTGGCTTGAGGTAATCTTTACGCACAAACCCTTTTGGATCGGACTCACCGATGTGGAAAAAGAGGGGGAATGGCGGTGGGATAGCGGTGAACCCGTCACCTATACCAACTGGGCAACCCAACCAATCTTTCCTGATAGACTTCCAGACACCGAAAAGGACTATGTCGTGGTTACTTTTAGACAAGGCGGGTGGCAATCCGCCGGTCCCGAAAGTCCGCTCTGGCGCATGGCACGATGGGCAGTCATCGAAAAAGACGGCTTGGTTTCTACAATGTCTCCTACACCAAAGTCTACGGATGAGTAGATGGTATTATCTGACGTGTGACGAAGATGGCGATCCTTGAAAAGCGGATATGTCCCACAGTTCCCCTGCTGAAGAAAATAATAGTTACGTGAGTTTGATAAAAGTGTCAAGTTGGGTTTCGCTACCGTTATTGACACAGAAAGTGTCTTGAAAAACGACACATCTCTCCACATTCTGCGATTTTTTTGGCGTGTTTACCGCTCTACCTAGGGGAAACACCCAAGCAAAAACACCTACAGATTTATTTTCAAACTGGCGTTGGTTGGCATCTGCGGCGGTTTCGTTCAATGTTCACTTCTCCCTTACAATTTTTCCAATTAAGTTAGTCGATCCTTACCACAAAACCTATGATGTGTTGATGTGGGGCATAGATTTTTCAGTGTTTGCTCTAACTTGGGTGGGATGTGTGGAACATTTTGCTTACATGAGATGGAGGCAACTTATGCATCGCCAAAACCTTTTGTATGGAATTGTGGTAATTCCCCTCCTGATTTGCACCCTACTGGCTTGTGGTGAAACTGAAGATGCCTCCTCTGTCGCGTTATCCGAAACCGTGATAGAAGGAGACACGTCGGGTTTTTCGGGGCGTGTTGTTGATGAAACTGGGATGCGGATTCGCGCGAAAATCGTTTTTGCAGACGGCACCCCCTTAGCAAACAAAACGGTTGACATCAACATAAGAGCACAAGGTTTACATGGAAATAATGTTGGGGATGTCCAAGGGACGGGGCAGACCGATGCGTAAGGATACTTTGTGGAGTATGTAGATAGGAACAGGGCAACCAGCTACAGAGTGTCAGTTGAATATAATGGGCTTTGCGCAACGTCGGAGATATTTGTACTCAAAGTCGGGGAACGCCGCGAAGATCTGATTTTGGAGTTACCAGGTCCGCCCCGATGAAGTGGTCAGAACAGGAAAAAACGTGTAAATTGCGTGTGGGTGCCTTATGGAAGCAGGTTTCCGCAGTAGGCGCAAGCGTCCAGTTTGACATCCCCCTTAAACGTTTCACGTTCAGGCGTTAGGTAGGTCTCGTAATTCGTGACGCAGTTTGTGTTTTCACACGTCCGTGTAGAAACGGCAATGTCTCGCTCTGGGGGTTGTGTCAAGATAAGTTGCTCGAGTCCAACAAGGCTCGCGATCAGTGCCATCCGAACCGGTACTGCGTTCGCGGATTGCTCAAAATAGGCAGCGCGGGGGTCGTCATCTAATTCATAGGCGAGTTCATTGACACGCGGGAGTGGATGCATAATCATCGCATCGGGTTTGGCGTTTTCCATGACTGTTGCGTTCAACAGATAACTTCCACGCACGGTTGCCGCGTCCATATTCGGCGGAAGCCGTTCCTCTTGGAGTCGGTTGACGTAAATGACATCCAACCTGTCAATCACTTCTGTAATACTTTCTACCTCGAGAGGTATCTGTCCATGGCACTGTTCGAGTTGTGCGAGCACCCAAGGTGGCATTTGTAGCGGTTTCGGCGCGATGTGAATCAGGTTCCCGCCAAATCGGGCGACTGCAAGAGCAAAGGAATGTGCCGCCCGTCCAAACTGGAGATCGCCACAGATGCCGACAGTTAACCCTTCTATCTTGGATTTTCGCTGTATAATCGTATAAAGGTCTGCAAGTGCCTGGGTCGGATGCGTGTGACTTCCATCGCCGCCGTTGATAACTGGGATATGCGCGTGCTGTGCAATGACACGCGCCGCACCTGCCCAGTTGTGCCGAACGACAATGAGATCGGCGTAGTTTGTCACCATCCGTGCGGTGTCAGCGAGGGTTTCCCCTTTAGTGGCGGAAGTTGCTTGCGGATCGGCGAAGCCGAGTGTACCGCCGTTGAGCCGTTCCATCGCACTTTCAAACGAAAGTCGTGTCCGCGTGCTCGGTTCATAAAAGAGGGTTGCCAGCAATTTACTGCGACAGATCCCTGCCCATGTTTCCAAGTGCGACTGCATGCCTGCCGCGAGTCGAAAGATCTGCTCAATCTCAAAATTCGACAAATCGTCGAGTGTTACCAGATGCCGCATTCTTCTCCTCTGGAGGCGTTTTGTAAACGTCCCCTCTGAATTTGCTGACGAGTTTCTATCTGCGTAGGGATTGCATGAACGCTTCAAGGCTATCGGATTGAGGAATTGTGAGTAGCAATTGCCTGAGGTCTTGCAAATCGTCTATAGATTCAAGGGCAGGCTTTAAGGTTTCAACAGCATCAGTGTTGAATTGCATTGTTAACAATGCGATGATGCTTTCGATAGTGCCTTTTCTCTCGCCTTGTTCAATTCCTTGTTCAATTCCTTGTTCAATTCCTTGTTCAATTCCTTGTTCAATTCCTTGTTCAATTCCTTGTTCAAGAGCTTCTTGTTTTGCCTCTTGAATGTAAAGTTGAAAAAAAGGGGATTCTTGCATGATGCCCTCCGGTAAAAGGTGTTTAATCAATTGTGGTTCATAAATCAATCCACCAAAAATGCCGAGTGCTGCGAGTAAAATATCCCGGGTGTATTGATCCGCGCGTACCGACGCTGTCACGTCAATACATTTTTCCAGCCAGCGGTTTGGTTCTATTCTTTCTGGTGGTTTCATCAGCGGTGTTAAAGGCAATAATCCCGGTGCCTGCATTTCCAAAACCGATTGTCCGTCTATCTCAATCAGTCTTATCACTTTATAGCGTAGTATGTACTCGTAACCGGGTCCCTTATAAGCATAATAACCTTTATCATTTCTACCTGCATTAGGGCGCAGATAGATGACGTTAGAATAGACAGGTATCTGATGTAGATGAATAAGAAAACCGTTATAGCCTGCAATGCGGCTCCACATCGGTTTTTGGCTATCGCCTGTTTGTACTTCGGTGTGGAGTATTACTGTTTCGTTTGGGAGCTGCACCTTCAAAGTACTATCATTTTGATGCGTTTTGAGTGTCGGTTCTTCAGTTTCGAGTTTCTCTAGAACTTTGAGATTTGAATGTCCGATTATGAATTCTGCGAATTCTTGTGAGTGTTCCAGCATGATATATTTCGATGCATTGTTGTAATACTGTGCCATATTATTATTTTACACCAGAGTGTCAGGAAATATCAACGTTTTTATGGTAAGTTAAGACTGACTTTTAGACTCCCAACCAGTTCTTTAACCGACTTCATATTTGCCTGCTTGAGATAGGTGTGGATACCTTTCACCACTTCCATTGATGCTTGTGGATTGACGAAATTTGCTGTCCCAACTGCTACAGCGGATGACCCAGCGATGAAGAATTCGACAGCGTCCGTGGCAGTCATAATACCGCCCATTCCAACGATGGGGATCGAGACGCTTTTATAGACCTCCCAAACCAATCGTAAAGCAACCGGCTTTATCGCGGGACCTGAAAGTCCACCTGTCACGTTTGCGAGTTCTGGTCGCCGCGTTTCTGCGTTAATCGCCATGCCGAGGAGTGTGTTGATGGCAGAGAGTGCGTTTGCACCGGCATCTTCAACAGCACGGGCAATCACTGTAATATCTGTAACGTTTGGGGAGAGTTTGACCAATATGGATAGGTCGGTTTTCGCCCGAACCTCTTTGACGAGTTGGTGTGCCAATGTCGCATCAACACCGAAACTCATACCACCACAGTCTAAGTTCGGACAGGAAATATTGAGTTCTATACCCGCAACACCATCTGCGCTGTTTAGTTTTTCGGTTACGATGAGGTATTCCTCGACTGTTTTCCCGCAGACGTTGACAATCACCGGCACGTCAAAATCGCGCAGATAGGGGAGTTTCTCCGAAATGAAGCCATCTACACCGACGTTTTGGAGTCCGATTGCATTCAGCATGCCGGACGGGGTTTCCATGATGCGTTGCATCGGATTGCCGGGCCACGGCACACTCGTAACGCCTTTAACAACCACTGCACCGAGTTGGTTCAGATCCACGAAATCGACGTATTCACTGCCGTAGCCGAAGGTGCCAGATGCAGTCATGACAGGATTTCGCATCTGAATCCCGCCGATATTCACGTTGAGTGATAAATCCATTGTGTCCATTTTAGCGAAAATAGTCGAGAGCAACAGAGCAAAACAATAAAATGCCAACTATAACAACCAATCCCCAAGATGTCGGTATTCGTCGTTGGGACAGTTGAGATGGTAATCTGTCTTTAAAGAAGGTTGAAAGGGCTACAACAGATAACAGGATAAAAGTTACGACTGCGTCGATGATATTTGCCCAGCCGGTGATAGTTCCCGAAAGAACACGGTCCACTGTCAAACCTATCCCACATATTCCCGCGATGATACCGACAACATGGTGCCGTTTCATAGAAAATGCTCCTACGGACGATATGATTTTGAAGTGTGTTAAAGATTCACCCTTTCAGTCCAAGAAGTGTAACACCAATATACTTCGGAAGTCAAGTAATTTTTCGCACGCTTTTAGCAACGCATGTTACCAACTCAGATAGACGACGCGAAAGTCGAAAATTAGTCCCAGAATGCTAATGATGGATGCAACGATTACATCTCCAATAACCAGACCGATGAAAAAGGGGATAGAACGCCTATACAACCGAACACCACCCGTTGAAAGCAAAATCCGTTTCACAATCCAGCTGATTAAGAGTGGAAACCAGAGTCCAGTAAAGGTCCACCAACTCGAGACGACGTAACCGACGGGGTGTAGGGGCCACTGAACGAATCGCCATCGCAAGAGCAAAAGGCTGACGGCGAAAGCGAATCCGCCGCTGGTATAGAGCATACCGCTAATACTCGTTTCGGTGGGATTGTAGAGCCATCCCGCGAGCCTGTTGAAAGCAGCGCGGGCATACCACGAGCGTGCTTGTTCTAAGCCGACTTCGTAGGAGAGGTGTAGATGTCCCCAAGCGGCGGAGAGTGCGCCTACAAAAATGGCGATCGCTAATACCCACAGCAGTTGTGTCGGGTTGAAACGGGTTTGATGTGCGAGTTTTAATCCCTCCAATTGGTGCGGCATCGGGTGCGCGCGATAGGAGAGGTGATTCAGCCAGAAAAAGAGCGACATCACCGAAAGATTCCGGTTCCCGATGCGTCGTGTACCCAATGCATCTGTCAAGAGCAGATCTGGACCGGCGTTGTAGAGATCGTGCGCGGGCGGTCCGAGTTCGGCACGAATCCGGGTGATTGTTATGGACATCGCGAAATAGAGCGCGAAAAATAGACCCGCAAACCAGAGCGACATCCCTGCCTTGAGACAGAACGCCATAATCAAAATAAATCCGACAACCACCCCGATTCCCGCTGTCCTGTAGCGTAACGCTTCACCTTCGTCGTGTAGAGGTGGGGTTCCCCCGCCCCTACTGAAAATCGTTTGCAACACGACCTTGACGTGTGCGCGTCCCATCCATAATGTCCAGAGGAAGAGGGCTATCCATACACCTCGGATTTGCGCCATTTCCCTCGGAAATCCAATGGCTCCGCGCCAGCCGAACATTTCACCGACGATCCGTTGGAAGTGCCAAAATAGGTGAAAGAACCAGCAGGAGAACCCTAAATCCAGCGGAATCAGGAAACCTACGCCAATCGCAAACGGAAAAAAACTGATACGGAAACCCGGATTGTTCATCGCGCTCCACGGCTTATCGGGGAGTCGGAATCCGCGATACAACGGAATTGTAGGGAAAACTGGATCGATTTGGTGTAAACTATAGAGTAGGTTCAGGACAGCCGCGATGCTTAAGCCGACAACCATCATCCGTTTATTGAAAAATAGATGAGACGTTGTTCGCAGGGAGTTTCCTACATTTGAAGCTGCGCGTGTGATTTCGTAAGGAAGTTGCGCGATCGGGTAGGTGAGCCGTTCATGTTCCTGCCACTGCTTGCGTAAAAGCACGTTGAGACAGAGCATTGTCATTCCGATGACGAGGCAGAAGCCCACCCATATCAGTGTTGGCAGCAGCCATGCCTGCATGTTTGTCTGAAGATAGAATGTGGATTCGCCTTTGTAGAAGCCTTGCAGTACCTCCTGTTTTCCGACGACAAGCCATTCGGGGAGATGTTGATGGAAAAGTTGTGCCCATTCGTTTTCGGTCGTTGCGTACCAAAAACCGTTACCCATTAACGGCACCAAGACCTGTAGCATATCGCGACCTGCGAAAACGGAGGCTTGGCACAGCATCGCATAGATGGTTAACAATTCGCTCTGCGTAAACGCCAGTGTGGGGCGTAAACGGCGCAGGACCGCGCTGAATCCGATCAGGACGAGTAACGTGAATAGAACATTAAACAGTAATGCCAAACTCGTAGGTCGGTTGGAATCCCAGATATAACTCAGATGTAGAACCCAGTAACTATTAAAGGGGATGAGGAGGATACCGATCAGCGTTGCACGTAGCGTAATAGGACTTTTTGAAGGGTGTTTCATGTTTTTAATTTACCTTGCGGTTAGACAAGGTGGATTAGGACTTTGACGTTTTTTCCGAGCAGCCGCCCTCCACTACGTTGCGGGCTACGTGCTTTGGTGATTTCATATTTTACCTTTCCTTGTGGTTCGTATAGGTGGGTTTTTCGAGTAAGGGTTAAGCCGAATGATGTGTAAATTTAGGAGGGTATGTGCGGATAAAATATTTAAAAAGCCGAACAAGTTCCTTAATTAAAATCAATGTGCCCAAAAACCTGCCTGAAACGAAGCGGCAAGCAACCAAGGAGCCGATAAATTAAAAGATGATAGTAGTATTTACGCTCGTTGTTATAGTTATGATATGTGGCGGTATGTTGCTTGCACGACTGGCAACGGTTACCAAATCCAAGAAGTCGTGGATATGGGGATTTTTGATTCTTATCCTACTTATCTGCGTTCCACTTTTTCTGTTAGGTCTCTGTGTGTGGTTTATCTTCTTCAGTGGCGTATCGTCTGAGAACTTTAGTCCATTTTGATGATACGGAATTCTTGGATCGGTGTGCGCCTCAATTGTCAGTGTCCCTATAAATTAGAGATTTCCTCGGTCTTTTCTTCGGCAGATGTCGGTTCGGCATCCGCTGTTTTGCCAGAGAGGTAGAGAAACCATAGCGTGAGTCCACTTGCAATGAGAATCCACAGTACCCCCCAAACCTCAGTCGGAATGCCTGTGACTTCCGAGAGCATTCGGGCATCCGAACGGAGATTCGATCTGTCCAGAACATCGCTTTTAATGTCAAGAATTGCGTAGAGACAACTCGTCACGCCGATAATACGGAGAATCCAATCGTTGACTGCCTCTGGGAGGTAGAAACCGATTGCCACCAGCGCGATGCCAAAGCCGATGCCGAACAGGTAAGTAAATGTGCTCTCGCCGTAGCCGATGGAGATAGCCACCATACCGGTGCCGATAAGGATACTAATCGCTTTATCTAAACGGGTTCTCGCTGCCAAGAGTAAGATGAGTCCGCCCCATAACAGACTACCAAGATAACCTGCGGTCAACGTCAAAAACCGCGAGCCGCCTTGTGTCAGCGCGTGCCCTCCCTGCTGCGGATTAATCTGAATCTCTACAATACTGCCTCCAGTTGCGATCGCCGCAAGACCGTGGCTCACTTCATGCATAAAGACGACAAAGATTTTGAGGGGATACACAAACGGCGTGTTCCATAAAAACCCGATACCGATGAAAATCAGGAGCAGCGCAATGTAGCGTTGAAAAATTGTTAGCATGTTTTAATTTTACCTTGCGGTTAGATGATGCGGGTAGTTAAAAATGCTTGCTTTTTGCGATGGAATTTGATATAGTATACCATAAGACGTTGAAAATATACAATTCTAAGTATAAGTTATCAGTTCTCGGTTTTCAGTTTTCAGTTAAGAGGTTTCTGCGTAACAATGTACCTCTTTCTGGAGTACTCCAAGCGTGTAGAGCAAAGACAAATTTGGCTCTCCGCGTGTGGGAAACCAAATTTGGGTAGATTGTCCCAGAATAGTCTCTAACCGACAACTGACAACCAACAATGAATAAATAAATGAATACATTCGGTCATCTTTTTCGGATTACGACTTGGGGCGAATCGCACGGCGGGGCTGTCGGCGTTGTCGTTGACGGGTGTCCACCGCAAATCGCCCTGGATATATCGACAATACAATTTGAACTGGATCGGCGGAGACCCGGGCAAAGCCGACTTACAACACCGCGTCAGGAGAGCGATGTCGTTGAAATACTTTCCGGTGTCTTTGAGGGAAAGACGCTCGGAACGCCTATCTCGATGCTGGTGTGGAATAAAGACGCGCGTCCCTCAGCATACGAACATCTGAAAGACCTTTACAGACCTTCGCACGCCGACTTTACGTATCAAGAGAAATACGGTATTCGAAACTGGCAAGGTGGCGGTAGAGCGAGCGCACGGGAAACCATTGGACGCGTCGCGGCAGGGGCAATCGCCAAGCAAGTCTTGCGCGAAGTGTCCGGGACCGAAACACTTGCTTACGTCAAGCAGATTCATACATTGGAAGCCGAAGTGGATGCAGACAGGGTGACGCTTGAAGATATAGAGGCAAGTCCTGTGCGGTGCCCGGACCCGATTGTGGGTCCAAAAATGGTAGAACGCATTGATCAGGCGCGGCGTGATCTTGACTCTCTCGGCGGTATCATTGAATCGGTTGCTCGTAACGTTCCTGTGGGGCTTGGCGAACCGGTATTTGACAAACTCAAAGCGGATTTGGCGAAAGCAATGATGTCTCTCCCCGCAACGATGGGATTCCAGATCGGCTCAGGCTTTGAGGGAACTGCAATGACCGGCTCTGAACACAACGACCCTTTTTATATGGAGAAAGGCGGAGAGACCGACCGAATTCGGACCCGCACGAACAATTCCGGCGGCACACAGGGCGGTATTTCAAATGGCGAAAATATTCTGTTCCAAGTCGCTTTCAAGCCGACAGCGACAATCGGTAAACCGCAACAGACCGTTGATATGCACGGGAATGAGGTGACGTTAGAAGCAAGCGGACGACACGATCCCTGTGTTTTAGTGCGAGCCCCTGCTATTGTCGAAGCGATGGCAGCACTTGTCCTCACGGATCATCTACTCCGCCAGCGCGCTCGGAGGTCACGCGATCTCGATCATCGTGATGGCGTGCCTCCGCAAAGATTCTGATGTAGGGCCAAACAATCATAACGACACACGATGTCGATGAACTGTTTATTTCTACGGTTGTTCGACTGATCCAGCGGCGCGCCTTCCCTAACCTCCGGAATATTATTGCCAAAACCCACTCAGCGGACATCGCTCGCTGGTTTCCGCACCTCCGTGCTGAAGCGAAGGCGACCCTCTTCAAGGTTTTGATTGAGGAAAAACGGATGGGAGAGGTTCTACGGGATCTCAACAGTGCCGATATCGGCGAATTCGTTGAAGAAACGGAGCCATCGGTTGTCGCGAGCATCTTGCACACAGTGCCTGCAGATGATGTAACTATGATCATTACCGCGACCGTTGGCACGCTTATTCCGATGTTCTTCAAACGGATTCGCATTGATCCGGCTATTGCGACAGGACCGTTCGTTACAACTGCTATTGATGTGGTCGGTATTTTCGCTTATTTTTTGCTGGCGAAAATTTTACTCTTCTAATTGGAATGCGACAAATGGAAACCACAAAACCGGAAATTAAAGGAATATCGCCTGATGAAACCTTGGAAGTCTGTGCTCGGCAGATAATCGCCAGTTACTTTCATGAAATGATGTCCTATAAAGAGGGTGCTAAAGTGGGAACTGATATCGAATTTGTCCATGATATGCGCGTCACCTCGCGTCGTTTACGAGCCGCAATGGACAATTTCGCTGACTGCTTTCCAAGGAGGTCTCCGTTCAGAAAACATTACAAAAAGATAAGGGCAATAACCCAAACGATGGGAGCCGTGCGGGATTTGGATGTCCTCATCGTTCGTTTTGAGACCGAATTAACAAATCTGACTACAGTAGAGCAACAAGACCTCCGAGGATTGATCGAATCCCTACGGCGGAAACGGAAGGACGCACGAGAACCGATGCTAACCCTCTTTAAGGAATTGGAAGAAACCAATTTTGAGACCGAGTTTTTGGAATTCTTTGTAGGTCGCCAATCGACTTCACCGAACTGCAAGGTATAATTAAAAAATGGCAAAGGCACATAAGGTCATCGGTGTTGCACCGCTGCGGAGTTATCAGGAGAATGCTCGCATCATTCTCCCACAAAGGCTTGAAGAGGTCTACACGTGGGAGCCGTTCATTCGAGATGAGACGAGGTGTGAAGAACTCCACAATATGCGAATTTCCATTAAACGCCTCCGCTATACCATGGAACTTTTTCGCGTGGCTTACCCAAATGGTGGTCAGCAATCAGCAGTCAGCCGTCGGCGGAATAGCGGCCAGTTTCAGGTGTCCACTGAAAGTCGAGGGCGAAGCGACTTGATTACTTATAACCAGTACGCTGAATTTCTTGCCGTGATCGTTGATTTACAAGAGATACTCGGCGATATTCATGATGCTGATGTCGTTTTAGAGGTTTTAGCGGGTTATACATCTCAATCGGGAAACCAAGGAGGACAGATTGATGTCCCATCGGGTGTCGTTACACTCATTGCTCGGACGAAGGAAACCCGAGAATCGGATTATGAAACGTTTTTAGAGAAGTGGGATCAACTCTCCGCCGCAGGTTTCAAACAGAAGTTGTTATCATTTTTACTATCGTAGAAAAACCAAACACGCAAGCCCGGGACGTAGTGGAGGGCGGATCTGCGCAAGGGCACATCACGTACCAAACCCGCCGCAACGAACCGCAAGGAAAGTTAAAAAATTATGAGTGCTAATGTTATCGGTGTGGATATGGGCGGCACCAAGATTCTGTCCGCTGTCATTGATGCAGAAGGGAATATCTTAGCCACAGCCAAAGTTCCAACAAAGGCGAACAAAGGGGCATCCGAAGTGATTGATCGGATCGCAGGCTCTGTCCAAAAAGCGATTGACAAATCAGGCGTTGCCTCTGATTCAATTCAAGCGATCGGCATTGGTGCTCCGGGACCGCTTGACCCGGCAACAGGCGTTGTCATTTTCGCCCCGAATCTCGGCTGGCGGGATGTTCCACTGAAGACGGAGTTGGAAACACGCACCGGCTTCCCAACTTTTGTTGACAATGATGTGAACGTCGGAACACTCGGTGAATACGTGTTTGGTGCAGGTCAAGGTGTTCAGAACGTCGTTGGGATTTTTGTCGGCACGGGTATTGGCGGTGGCATCATTCTAAACGGTGAATTGTTCCATGGTGCGAGCAAGACAGCTGGTGAAATCGGGCATATCATTGTCAAAGCTGGCGGTCCGCGCTGTGGCTGTGGGACGCGTGGCTGTTTGGAAGCGATCGCCAGCCGCACGGCAATGACGAAGCAATTCCGAAAGGCTATTCTAAAAAAGGGACAGAAAAGCGTTCTCTCCGAACTCACCGGTGGCGACCTGACCGCTATTCGGAGTGGTGTTTTGGCGAAAGCGATCCGCTTAAACGATAAGTTAACCCTCAAAGTTTTCAAAAAAGTAACGAAATACCTTGGAATCGGCATTGGTTCCATTGTGAATTTCTTGAATCCAGAGATGATTGTGCTGGGCGGCGGTGTCGTTGAAGCATTAGACGACACGTTTTTGGACGATATTCGCGCCGCTGCGGAAAAATACGCGCTGCCCAATACGCTGAGCGGGGTTCAGATTGTACCCGCAAAGCTGGGGGATAATTCCGCTATTCTTGGCGCAGCAGCACTGGCACGGCAACGATCCGAAGCGGCGTAGCGAAACTCAGACCCGCGACGGTATCGTTTTACTTTTCTATAGCAAGTTTTGGCTTGCAAGCTGCGCCAAAATCGAGGGAGGGTAAATCCATGTTAGTTGATGATAACAGAGAAGAACACCGGATGATGATTTTCGGCAACGATAGCCGTCTCGTTCAAGAGCGGTTAATCGTGGAAAAAGACGCAAAGCAGGATGGAATCTTGGCGCAGAAGGTTCACGCCGACTCCTATACCGTCACGCTGTATGTGTTGCTGAAGGATTACGGTCTCACGCCGGTATTTCGTATCAAGCCGCGCATCCGCTTCCATCGCTCTAACTACGACAACCTCTCTTCGAGTGCACCCCTACAGTATAGTCTTGATGACATCATCCATTTTGCTGAATTAAAACGCGGTATTGACTTGACGGAAAAGATTGACGATGCCAAACTCGCGGAAATCCTCGGCGATGCACCGGCACTCAAGAAGGTAACAGGTGATCCGGCGTTACATCTCGTCTCACAACGCGACGTGTCTCTCGGGAATCCGCCTTTTAAAACCAAAACTAAGGTTTTTGGAAAGAATGAAGATGAAGGTGTAGAAGAGGGTGGGATTCAGATTGGAACGTTCCTTGATGCGCTGAATCAACCGAAACAGACTGAGCAAATTTTCAAACGTTTTGCCAAGGGAAAAGAATTTGCCCATGATTTGCGCGAAGCGTTAGCACCCTACGAAGATTTTGAATTTCGGTTTGGTCTCTATTCTCGGTATGAACGACGAGATTGTGTATTGGCAGATGGCGATGCGAAAACCAGCGGGAACTACCGTGCGACATTCGACCCGTGGACAGCACTCGGCTATATCCGCACCACTGGCGACGCGCAACAGTTCCAAATTTTAGCACATGAACGCGGCACACGGTGGGAACACAAAGTTATGTTGGATCAGTTAGATGCTCCAACGCTTGAGCGGCTCGCTACGGAGATCCCTGGACTCCGCCGCGAATACCTCATCGGACGCGTTTTGTCGAAAAGCCAGACGGCTCTGACTCGATTAGCCGAGCTTCGCCAATCTCAGTTGAATCTCACAACCGATTTACATACCGGATATACGCTCCAGTTAGAAATACCCGTCACTAAAAAGCGGTTTTCTGTTATAGAACATCGTCGAAAGTTGCGAAGTATTTTTAATGGTGGCGGTGCTTATCGCCTGCATCCACTGAACGACGAGTTTGTTGAACGGCATCATAACATGGCGAAAGGTATCCGAGATGGTATCGTCTGGACGTTAGATTCCGTTGATTTGTTCACAGGGCAACCGCCATTAAAGGACCAGGATGAAGAGTTCCTCATCATCAAAACACCGCATCAGAACAAATTCGTGGTCCGTTCCGCCGAGGAGCTCCGCGAACGTCTCCCTAAAAACGGATTTGAAAAATGTTGGAATGAAGCCGTCGATGTCGGTGGTTATACCATCCTCAGTCGGATGAGTGGGAGGATCTATCTCGTGAGTTACGGACGCAGGAATACCGGCAGCATCCATGAAGGCGACCTTACCCAGGACGAAGTTGTACATTATCTCTCAATTGAATACTTAGGGCTGGAACCTGACCGTATTGGAACTTCGCGTTTTGGGGTGCCGCTCCATGTCCAACAGGGTTTCTTTGAAAGACTTTTCAGCAGGCGACCTCTCCCACCCATCTTTAATCAGTTGATGCAAACCGAGGCACAGGTCATCGCAGAAATGAAAATCCTCGCTCGGCATTGCAAAGAGAAGCTGGAAATTCCGTAAATCTGTAGGTGTTTTTGCTTGGGTGTTTCCCCTTGATTGAACTGCAGGTGAACCCATAGCTGTCAATTTTAGAAAAAATTGCATCGGGACCTCGTAGGTTGGGTTGAACGGATAGTACCCGATTCCACGTTATCCGAATCGCAAGGAAAATTTAAAAAATGGAAAACCGTAGAAAAATTCTTATCACCGGTGCGTCCGGCTATATCGCTGGACGGATGCTCCCCGAATTTCGCCAACGTTATGAACTCGTCCTGTTAGACGTGAAAACCACGAATCGACAGGGCGAGGAGGTAGAAGGCGTTCAAATTGCTGAACTGACCGACCCCAATCGAGACGCGTATCGTCACCATTTTGAAGGTGTTGATGCAGTCGTCCACTGTGCTTTTAAGGGCGGCAGTTTTGAGAATGAACTTGCCAACGTCCAGATGGCATATAACCTTTATCAGACCTGTGTCGAGACCGGTGTCCGACGCGTCGTCGTCTGTAGTTCCAACCACGCTGCCGACTATTACGAACGTCTCATCTGGGCAGATAAGTGGGATGTGGTAACCCCAGAGATGCGACCGCTCTCCGATAACTTCTACGGATGGGCGAAAGAGGCGTATGAGCACCTCGGCTTTGTCTTTGCGACAGGACATGTTGACGGTAAGAAATTACAGAACGTCCAGCTGCGTATCGGTGGGCCGCGCGAGACAGATATGGCGAATTCTTCAGCGGACGATTTGAAGGCGATGCACCGAGGACTTGGCGCGTATTTGAGCATCCGGGATCAGGTCCAACTCTTCGTCAAGAGCATTGAGACAGAGGACATAGAGGACGAAAACGGGATCCCGTTCCAGATTTTCTACGGTATCAGCGACAATTCGCATAAATTTTGGAGTATCGCCAATGCACGGAAGGTGATAGGCTACGCCCCTGAGGACGACAGCCAACTCCGTTTTGCTGACCGGTTGGCAGAATTGTTAGAGCAGGCGAAAAAGACATAGCGCGTAATTTTTCGCGAATGTACCATAGGAAACCGTTAACCTGTGAGGCTTGGACAAACTTGCCAGTTTGCGAGAGATTAACGATCTATCAGATTTAGAGGACCTGCGATAGGCGTTTTTGCACCACCGGAATCACATAACTCCGAATCTTCACACTGTTAACGGTTTCTGTCTCTGTTCGCGCTTCTGGATTTTGACGATGATCGAAGACAACATAGTACCCCTCTGCAGTGTCTTCCAATTCCATATACGCTGCAAGTTGCTTTTTACCAGCTTCGTAGTATCGGGCCCCTTCCCATATCTTTGTCTCGATAATATGTTTTCGCCCCTGATGGAAAATCGCTATATCCATTTTGCCGCGCCCGGTTTGCCCTTCAAGGTAGATATTTCCGTGCACCAATTGGACGAACTGATCCAGATACGCATAGAGGAGATATTGCCCAACAAACTCTTTCGGGGTATCAGGGATTTGCAGGATCCGGAAGCCTGCACGGGCAATAAAATCCCGGAAGTTATCAAGGAGTAAACCCATCTCAATCTGCCCTGTAGGCGTGAGGTAATCAGCCAGGTCGGGGCTGGTGCCCTCAGGAAAATATTCCTGCTCTAACCCATTCACCAGCGGCTTGAACGTTTGCAAAATACGTTGCTGATAAATAGGATTGAGAATTTCACACATTCCGTCAGCCCCTCTCACAATGACACCATAAGTCGTGAGTTCGTCGATGACCGGGTCGTCCCGGTTAAAGCGCACCCCGCTCTCGTAAGAGGCGATTTCCATGAGGATGCTTTCAAAACGCGGATTTCTGCGGATATTGGTCAGTAGGTGGGCGATATTGACATTTATTTCCTCAAGGAGGCGTGTATGTGCTGCTGCAAAGTGTGCCATCGTAATCGTTTCAGTTTTCGGGATGTCCAGTTCTTCCGTAAGGATCTGTGCACATCGGTTGACGAGGAAGGGCTGCCCAGCAGTCTGCTTATGGAGCGATGTGATGACTTCAGGAGCGAAGGTTTGTCCAACTTCGTCCGTATACTGCGCAAGCAGATCGCCTACCTGTTCGCGCGTGAAGTTGGGGAGGTGGAATTCATCTTGGATATTGAACGGCGAGATGGAACGGTCGTAATCAAGTTGTGTGATGTTTTTGACCCCAACGATCCCGACGCTATGGGGGCACCGTATTTTACCCGATAGATAAATATCACGGAGCACGCGGAGAAACCCCGTCACGGCACCACGTGGAATCGCATCAAATTCGTCAATAATGAGGACAACCCTTTGGTTCTTTAGAAATCCTGCTAATTGTCTAAAGAACCTTCGCAAGGAGAGGTGATTCGTGAATTGCGCGTTCCCCAAAGGCTGCACGAGTGGCTCAGGCAGTGACTCATCCCGTTCTTGGAAGACAGCCACTACTTTCTCAGGAATATCTTCCGCGATGCCTCCGTAAAACTCTGCAGGCGTGCAGCCTTCATATACCTCAAAATTGAGGTGTATAGGGAAGTAGGTTAAATCTGTAGCGGCGAGTTCTGCGAGTGCTAATTGGAAGAAAGTCGTTTTACCCGTCTGCCGGGGCGCGAAAAGGACGATATACTTTCCTTCTTTGACGCGCCTAATAAAATCGGAAACCTCTGCTGTCCGAGGGACGAGGTAGTTATCTTCAGGATATAGGCGGCCTTGGGTTCCAAAGCGTCGCATATTTATTCGCATCTCCAAACTTCGTAGTGGCTATCGACTTTCAGCCTATTCGCAATGGGTTTTCATCGGTTTTCGGTTTCCATCAGCTGTAGGAGCGAGCTGCGCTCGCGACTCTTTCTGACTGCTGACTGCTAAGAATTATACACCCCTTTCCGAAGCTTTTCAAACGAAAAAGGGGGTGAGTTGTTCTCGGAGTTGGAGTCGTGTATTTCGGAGGTGTGATTTGATAGTGCCTTCAGAGCGGTTCAAATTGCGTCAAGTCTTGTGCTGTCTCTGCGCTTTTGACGCATCCCTGATTGTCAATTTGCTTCTCCACCTTGATGGTACTTTCGGGTGGAATGCGAATCGGGTTCTCCTGTGTCCCTGTGTAGATTGCGTAGGTTTCTATAGGGCAGAGGGTCATCTGTGTGCCTTCAGAGAGGAAGCTTTCAAACCACCAAGCGTTGTCTCCGAGAACGTAAAAGGTGTATACGTCCCCCGTTTGTGTATGCCCTGTAATACGGATTTTTTCGGTGTTCACGCGATGTCTTTCAGAGATTGTAAGAATAATTTCTTTTTTCATAACGATGCCTAAAAACGATTTTCATCCCTTCACGCTTTCGCTGATAAGCAGACGTAGGTTCATTGTGTTACCGCTGGAACGTTTTTTCCGCGTGTGTCAAGGACGCGATATATCCAAACATAGTCAATCCCATTTAACCGCACCACGTGTTCGAGTTCACGGTGAAGATCACTACGGGGTTGCAAAACGGATGACGGTTTGCCGCCTTCAGGGAGGGGATCCACAGAGGATCCTTGAATCTGTCTACCGCGGACGTACTCAACATCATAATCGAAGTCAATGTTGTGCGGAAATGTCTCACTGTTGCGTCGTCTCCATGTTTTCCCAACGAAATACTTATTCAGGTTACTGCTAAACCGACTCACTCGCACCTGTAGGTGTTGCGCATCCGGTTTAGCATTGAGATAAGCGGCGGCGACATCCAATCCTACACCGCCCCCAACAGAGGTGTTTTTAGAAATCCATTCCCCGGATAAAATCGGAAAGTGATAAGTGGCATAATAGGGATGGAGTTTCAGTACTGGCAGGGTTTGTAAAACAACAACTGCCACGAGAAAAAGCAAACGCACGTATTTTTTTGAGATGTGCTGGGTGATGTAAATGCCCCCCATAGCCGAGAGGAGGCAAGAAAATCACGAGATACCGGGTGATTTTCTTGGCGACGAAACTCAGTCCGATGACGTAAAAAAGTACAAAGAGAAGGAACACGACCATGATACGAAATGCTTTTTTCTCCTGATGTCTTTGCCTCCAGGTCCCGTACATTGCCCCCAAAGTGAGTACTTACTGTTACCCACAAGTTTTTTGTGTGGTGTCTGTCGGTGGTGGTTCTAAGAGACATGCTTCTCTCCAAGTTCGTCAAACAGTGTGAAGGTGTTGGAAATATCCGTCAACCGTTGCCACCCTCGCCATAAGACGGTCACGCCGGGGGGGCATCAGACGGACGTCCCAAGAACCCGCCGAGTTTGGCGATCCAAAGGACGACTTGGGTAACGGTGGGTGTTTTCTTGGGGAAAGTGCGGGTCTTGTGGGTTAGGGCGTAAAGTGCTTTCCACTCATTTTCCGGCACGACTTGCGTGCAATCTGCCTCGGGGAGGTGCCGGTTGAGGAGCGTCATCCAGTAGAGTCGCCACGCAATGACACTCAGTAAAGCGATATACCGCAGGAGGCGGTCTTTAGTTTGGAATCGAGCGTGCTCCACCTTGGTCCCGGATTTCAGGACTTTGAAATAGACCTCAATGTGCCAGCGCTGGGTATACCACTCAATGCGCTGGAGTGCCTCGGAGAAGTTGGAAACTTCTACGTTCGTCAGCAGTAGCCAGTTCAGAGGTGTTATGTCATCGGGAGGGTTGGGTTCTGTGACCGACACGAGAAAGCCCGATACAGGCGGTAAGTTTTTCGTCTCGGGGCGTTGCTGACACCGATGCGGCAGACAGAGCGTCGTCTGGGCGAAACACACTTGTAGATGTGCCTGACGCGCAGGAAACCGTTGCGGGCGCGCGGGGACATCAAGCGTCAACTCACCGGCAAGGGGCGCACGACTCACCAAATCCTTCAGAGTCTCGTAGGTATCTTCACTCCGACGGGGTTGTGCCGAACGTATCACAAACTGAAAAGACAACCGATGTCAGCATCCACGATACCGATAGAACGACGGGCCATTCATCCACAATAGGGAGAATACGCACCGCAAGCCCTGCCATCCCATGCGCCGCAAGCCAACCGTCCACGATACCGAGGCCCCCACCACAGAAACACAGGGTGATGGATTCTGTTAAAAATTGCAAAAAAATGTGAATCTGTTTCGCTCCAATTGATTTTCGTAAACCTATCTCGCGGGTCCTTTCACCGACAGAGACGAGACAAATATTCATAATGCCAATCCCGCTGACGAAGATCGAAAAACCAGCGATGCTACCTAAGGCGATTTTTATCATCTTTTGGATGTGTTCTAAGCGTCTGACGGTGCGTTTCGGTATCCGATAGGAGATAAAGTCTTTGATACCCCGGTGTCTCTTCTGTAGCACATCTCGGACAGAATCAATCACGCCAGAGACATCTGCGTCCTTTTGAAAAAAGACGTGCAGGTCCTCAATATACCGGATGCCAGAGAGCCGTTGCTGATGCGTTGTGAGTGGGACACAGACTATATCGTCCAAGGAGGTGTAGCTGCGGAGACTTCTGCCTTTCGCTGCCATAATACCGATGACACGACACCGCACGAAGGGGTGTCGCCAGCGGATTTTCATTTTCACTTCCTGCCCAATGGCATTGATGTTGCCAAACAGATCCATCGCGGCTTCAGCACCGAGGACGCACACCTGGGCTGCGCTGTCAATATCCGCTCGTGTAAAAAAACGTCCGTATTGCACATTCCAATGCATGCCTGTGGCATAGTCTGCTGTCACGCCTTCAACATAAGGACGTGTTTGTCCGCCCTGTCGACTCGTGATGATCCCTTGATACCCCCTATTTTTCGGCAAGACGAAGTGGACATCCGGACATTCTGCTTCAATGGCGCGAACGTCAGAGAGTGTATAACGTTCGGTTGTAAGTCTTACGAATCGACTGCGTCTCCAAATAGAATGGCGTGTCCTGAAGTGAACTTGGTTAGCACCACCCATTTTTTCGATGTCTTTGACGATGAGCCGTTTCGCGCCGTCTCCGATAGCCATCATGCAGAGAACACTTGCAATGCCGATAAAGATGCCAAGGATAGAAAGTCCCGCACGGAGTCGATTTTGAGAAATATGTAAGAGCCCGGCAGCAATCGCGTCATAAAGTTTCATGGTCCAAATAAGGGGTCATATCCCATAAAAGGATCGTACCATCAAAGCTTCCACTCGCTAAAAGCGCGCCGTCGGGCGAAAAGGCAAGGTCTTGAACGTCAGTTGGGTGTCCCCAAAAGGTTGCGATATTTTCACCCGTGGCAACATCCCATAAATAAATAGGGACCTTTTCTGTCTGACACCACCATGTGCCCGAAGCCATATACCGTCCACAAGGCGAAAATGCCAAAGCAAACTGCCGCCTATATTCTCGTGGTAAGAGGATGATCATGTGAGTTTCATAGGTGTTCGCATCCCACAACCGAATTCCCCCCTCCATACCTGCAGCAAGGAAATTACCACATGGGGAGAATGTGATCGCCTGAACTGCCGTATGACGATAACGGGGCGTTTCTCCTTGCAGTACCGCTTCAATTGTATCCGCGTCCCCTTTATAGATATTCGCATTTAATTCCGGTGTTGACGGCAGTGAATCGGTAGACAATGGTGGACTTAACCGAAGCGCGATGATTGCTTTGCCTGACGTAACGTCCCACACCCGGGCGGTTTGATCCCTTGAGACGCTTGCCAATCTTTTTTCATCAGGTGAGAATGCACACGATTCAATATAATCCGTCTGTCCTCTAAGAACGCTCTCTTTTCCGCTGCTATCCCATACATAGATATTTCCGCTCTGTATCGGGCAAGCCCAGAGGTTACCTGTAACCGAGAAAAAACCTCTGCTTATGCCTGCGTGAGGCGCATCCACGGTGGCGATGATTTCATGGGAGTCGAGGTTGCAGACGCTGAGTGTTTGCTCATCGGCAAGCAGAACCCGCATATTATCAGTTGAAGTGGAACATACAGCGTAGGATCGCTTCTGTTTACCGAAGTTTACCGCATGCCGCTCCCTTTTTTTTATATCCCAAAGGGCACATTGCCATCCCGCTTCAATCGCAACAAGTCTCTGACCATCCGGTGAAAAAGCCAGTGAATGAGTAAAAGGTGTGTGTCTGGAGACGGTTGAGACCAATTCGGACGACTGATGCCATACACTGAAGTTTCGCGAACCAGCGACCGCCAAATGTCTACCATCTAAAAAGCACCTACCCCCGATGGCACCATGATGTTCAAATATACCCAGTTTTTCATTACGTGCGACATCCCAGACGGAAACAGTATCTTCCTCAATAGCCGCAGCCAGCAGTCTACCTGCCGGTGTATAACTCGGTATCACAGCATACTTTGCATATTCAACAGGACATCCAACAGGCTGCGCAGTTTTGGCATCCCACTGTTGTAATGTTCCCTTGTGATCTCCAGAGGCAATGAACCTACCACACGCTGAGAACGCCAGGGCAACCACCATTTGAGTATGTCCTGTGAAACAAGCGATCTGTTCACTTGTCTGACTATCCCATATCGAAACGGTATTTTCAGCTGTTGCAGCGGCAATTAAAGTGGCATCGGGGGAATAGACGAGTGGAATGATATAAGGGCGATGACGAAAAAACTCTGCTTTTTTTATTTTCGCAAGCTTTTTCCCTGTTTCCGGGCACCAGACATAAACCGCATCATAACGTCCCCCAGTGGAGGCGAGACGGGCACCATCAGGTGAAAAAGCAAGCTGAGAGGCTGCATCAAACAGGTCTCCTCGCTGCATCTTTGAAACGCAACATTTGCTTTGCACTTGCCATACTTTTATATCACCATCCCAATTGCCGGTGGCAAGCAAGTCACCTTTCGGAGAAAATGTGATCGCCAAAACAACGCCGCGCTCGGTATCCAATAAGGCAACAGGAGACATGGTAGAAATCTCGTACAACCAGACACCGATACGACTACCTACAGCAAGTAATTCTCTGTCAGGGGAAAATGCTACGTCTGATACTATTCCTCGCCCCAGACGTGCAATTGCCCCCGTTTGGAGTCCCCACGTGGTGACATCTTCGTTTCTGTCAGTAGTGCTTCTGATTCTCCGTCGGGTTTGATTTTCCACCAGATCCCCACCTTTTGGCGAGTCGTAGGACAATTTATTGCTTGACGACTTACTGCCACTTTCTTTGATTAGCCTTCTGCTCCGCCAGATCGATCACCGTCGGTGCAACCAGAACCATCGCCACACATTGTCGAATCACTATCTTTGTTAGAACAATGTGCATTACAAGTGGAGCAGTCACAACCACCGTCACAGGAGTCGATTTTGCTACAGCCTGAACAATCCTCGTCGTCGCAGCCTCTACCAAGACAGTTACAAGCGGAGCCTGTATAGATATTGACATTGTTGAGGTCACCGGTTCCGGAACTTGGAACCTCGGGGACTTCACTGCCACAGCAACTTCCTGTCTTCAATTGGGCAATAGTGCCATCGGAACGGATGGCATCCGTGTTTCCACCGCAGCAACTTTTCTGTGCCTCGGTCTCCACAACAAAGCCATCATACATACCTGCGAAAGCGAGTCCGCCAGCAAGGAGTAGAACGATTAAAACTTGCCAGAGAGCATTGGGGTTGTTCAAAAATTTTTTCAACATTATTAAATCTCCTTAGCAGTCTGACGAATAACAGCAGTCGCTGCGACTTCGCCTTCAGCGTCATAAACGTCTGTGTAGTCTTGCGTTGCACCGGGCTTTTTGTTCTTTCGGTGCCATCCCGCGACCAGTTGGCTGGCGATACGGAACATCCAGTTCAGAACCTTTTCAGGCTCTTGAAGCGTGTGTAAATGTTCTTTTGCTTTGAGGAACATGTCGTTAACCAATTCCTCAGCATCACGCCGGTCGTCGATTTTGCTGATGATGAACTCGTAGAGTCGAGTGCTGTGTCGTTTATAAAGTGCATCAAAAGCAGTTTCGTCGCCAGTTAGGATCTGAAGGACAAGTTCTGCGTCTCGTCTTTGGTCACTTGATATAGCGTTCTCCAGTTGAAAGCAGTCTCGCAAATCTCAAAAGTTAAAATGAGATTTTTGTGCTTTCATAAACTATGAATGCGGATTTTGAAAAAAGTCTCATAGAAACATGAATTTGATTTAAGAATTTAGCGTGTCGGCATACTTTTAACTCTTCCTTCTTAAAGACTCCCTTTTTTCGGCGGAAACGTGCATAATGGAAAAAATGAAAAATTTTAGTTTTTGTATGGGGTTGATTGTCAGGATCATCGTCCATAAGATTTGAGGGTTTATGGGATTATAGGTATTTCTCGGTCCAAGAGTATTCTTTATGGACAAGACTTATGAGAACGCCTCTTGAGAAGAAAACATGTGGGTAGGTTTCAGGGGGTGGGATATGGAGAGTGGTTTCGCCTCGGATGCAGCTGAATTTGCACTTGACGGGACTCATAGAGATTTGTAAAATAGGTGTATCTCATGCAAGGAGTCTACGATGCCGAAATTTACAGCCGAAGAACTCACCGAAATTTGCCTAAGTGTCTTCCAAAAATTAAATATCTCCGCTGCTGAAGCAGAAGTGGTAACCCGTTCCATGGTGGATGCCAACCGCGTCGGACACGATTCACACGGTGTGATCCATCTTGCGAAGTATGTGCGTGAATTAGAAGACGGGTTAATCCAGCCCGGTGCCCCAACAGAGACCTTACACGAATCTGCTTCAATCTCGGTCTTAGATGGCAATTGGGGCTTCGGTCCCGTAATTGCAACCCGTGCCGTTGAGATGGCAATCCAGAAAGCAAAGCAGACGGATATAAGCTCGGTTGCGGTTTCGCGGTGTAATGAGACAGGAAGGTTAGGTGGATACGCCTGCCTCGCAGCAGATGCGGAAATGATTGGGTTGCTTATGGCGAACGACCATGGTGGTGGCACGTGTGTCGCACCGCACGGCGGCGTTGAAGGTAGGCTTTCTACGAATCCGATGGCGTGTGCAGTGCCGATTGAGGGAAAAGATCCGATTGTATTGGATATGTCTACGAGTGTTGTCGCGTCCGGGAAGATTCGGGTCAAACAGCATCGGAACGAACCCGTCCCGCACGGATGGCTCATTGACGCTGAAGGCAAGTCAACAACAAATCCAGACGATTTCTATGACGTGCCACCCGCCGCCTTATTGCCGTTCGGTGGATCAGTTTCTGAACACAAAGGGTTCGGGTTGAGTGTCATTGTTGACATCCTGTCGGGCGCGCTCACGGGTGCTGGGTGTAGTCAGGGTGAAGATGCCCGTGTCGGCAATGGGTTGTTTGTGCTGGTGATAAATGTTGCCAGTTTTAGAGGGTTTCCGGGGTTCAGCGCGGAGATACAACGCTTTGTTGACTATCTCAAATCGGCAAAACGCGATGCTGGCGTTGACGCAATTCGGGTGCCGGGTGAACGCGGTTGGGAAGAACAGCGCAAGCGGGAACGGGACGGTATTCCGATAGACACCGAGACCTGGGCACAAATTCTGGCACTGTGAACATCGTACCACAATTCTTTTCTTATATTGCCCTCATTAAACCAAAACGGTAGCCTGCCACAACGGCGCAGGCAGGTATTTGAAACGCATGTAAGTGTCTGAACGCACGTGATTCTGCCGCAAGGAAAGTTAAAAGACTGTCAAGGATTCACCTGTTTCTGGGTGAAACAGGTGCGCTTTCTCCATATCAAAACGAACGGTCAACTGCGCGTTGTGTTGCGGCATATCGATGAGGTCGGATTGCGCAACGAAACTGCTCTTCTCTGTCCGCAGATACAGGAGGGCATGGTTTCCGAGCGGCTCAACCAGTTCCACCTGCGTATCAACGCTGTTGTTCCCGTTTTCGCCGACGTGAATATCCTCTGGACGGATGCCGAGCGTCACCGAATCCCCTGAAAGTTTGCTGAGTGCAGACTGGAGATGGTCATTCAGTTCCACTTTGAAGGTTTCAAATCTGAGCATCGGGTCGCTGCCGTTGGTCACGATGTCCGTCTCTATAAAGTTCATCGGCGGTGTCCCGATGAATCCACCGACGAATTGGTTCGCCGGTTGATGATAGAGCGTTCCGGGATCGGCAATCTGCTGGATTTTTCCCTCATTGATGACCACGATCTGGTCACCCATCGTCATCGCTTCAACTTGATCGTGCGTAACATAGACGATGGTGGCGTTCAGTCGGTCGTGCAGACGACTGATTTCCATCCGCATTTGCACGCGTAGTTTCGCATCGAGGTTGCTCAACGGTTCATCGAATAGGAATACTTTGGGGTGCCGAACGATCGCCCTACCGACTGCAACGCGTTGGCGTTCACCGCCGGAGAGATGCTTCGGTTTACGGTTCAAGAGATGCGAGATGCTCAGGATCTCCGCTGCCTCTTTGACACGCTCGTCGATCTCTGATTTCGGATATTTCCGAAGTTTCAACCCGAACGCCATGTTCTTATACACCGTCATGTGTGGATAGAGGGCGTAGTTTTGGAAGACCATGGCGATGTCCCGATCTTTGGGTGGGATGTCGTTGATACGCTCATCATCAATATAAATATCGCCTTCCGTTATCTCTTCTAATCCAGCGATCATCCGCAAGAGTGTTGATTTCCCACATCCCGACGGACCAACGAGCACAGTAAACGACTCATCGGGGATTTGAAAATCTGCCTGTTCAACTGCGAGAACATCGCCGTCGTAAATTTTGGTGACATCTTTTAAAGTAAGGTGTGCCATTGCCTCTCCTTGAAACTGCAATAAAATTTCCTACTGACTGGCGGATACGCTATTATAAATAGGACTTACGCAATTTTGATCGTAGCACGCTCTGGTAGATACGGATGTTGAAAAAACGCCGACGGTCTTCTGGCACAAACTAAAAGTTTTGCGGCGTACTCGCCCAGATGCGAGGTGCATCATGCTACGAAAGAGCGACGTGCGTAAGTCCTACTCTTTTTTTGCTGCCAGTTTCGCGAGATTTTCCTTCACCAGGTCCGCGACGGCATGTTCAAGGGCGTGTCCGCGGAGGTTCGTTTTGCGGATAACACCTTCACCGTCAATCAGGAAGGTTGACGGAATTGCGCGTACCTTGTACAGATTACCAATCTTGCCGCTCTTGTCCCAATATTGGAGCCAGCCCAGTTCCTCTGTTTTAATATAAGCCTCAAGGGGTTCTGCTGACCTATCCAGACTGATACCGATAATCTGGAACTTCTGATCTTTATACTTTTCGTAAGTCTTTTTGACGTTCGGTATCTCTGCGATGCAAGGACTGCACCATGTTGCCCAGAAATCGAGCAACACGACCTGTCCGCGATATTTCTCCAATGAGAGTTCTTCGCCGTTCAGATCCGTCACCTGAAAATCCAGTGCTGGCTTCCCGATCCACTGCCTTGGATTCATGCTCGCCCCGGGTGGTTTCGGTAATTCACCCTTGCGTTCAGTTATGTCCTGTTCGAGAATCTTCTTCGCAAATTTCGCCTGTGATCGTGAACCGTACTTCGGATGGTCTATCAATTTTTGGTACGCACTGTCTGCTGCGTCGTGATTGCCGAGTTTGTCATGTGCCAGGCCCAAATCTAACAGACACCGTTCAACATAACGAGCCTTAGGATACTCCTTGATGACGATTTCAAACGATTTTATGCCCTCTTCAACACGTTCCAACTGAACTAAGGCGTTGCCGAGAAGGTAATAGACTTCATCCACGCGTCTGTATTCCGGGTGTGCCGCGACAAAATCGGCAGATTTCTCAACTAATTTCTCTAAGTCTGCCTGTTCGCTCCGCTGCTTGAGACTCTTGGAAATTGCCTTAATTTCCTGATATATGTAAGCGGCTTTCCTCGGGGCAGCGCTGACGAGATTCGCACAAAAACCTATGAACACGAGACTGCTGAGCACGCATATAAGATGCGCACAGAGGTATCTATTTCTGCTTTGTTGTGAAGTTATTTCATTTCGGGAGAACATTGTTGACCTCCTCTGTATGAATCTATGTACAACGTTTATAGGAACTTTTTCGCGCTTCCTCGGTAGGTACAGTTTGGAACCGGACCACATAAGTGACAATTTCGTACTGTAGGTTGGGTTGAAGGGAATTCAGAAGACAGATGTAGAGATCCAAACACCCTCAAATCCACCATAGTCCCGTATGTACGCAAAAACATAGTGAAACCCAACCTCATACCGCAGCGTTTCGGAAACCGCAAAAGCGTTGGGTTTCACTTCATATCTCTGAAATCGAAGGTGTATAGAGAAGATGTCCTTTTTCTTTGAATCAGCGGAACTCTGGTATTCCTCGTTCAACCCAACCTACGATGCTATGCTGCTTCAACATCTGTGTAGAATTCTTAATTCGCCAAATTCTCCCGCACGAGCTCCGCAACCGCACTCTCAAGTGCGAGACCGCGGAGATTCACCCTACGGACGATACCCGCCCCGTCAATCAGAAACGTAGATGGGATCGCTTGCACATTGTATAAACCGCTTATCTGACCGGTGCTGTCCAAATACTGCCGCCACTCGATTCCCTCTCGCTGAATGTATGCCTCAAGCGGTGCTATTGAGCTATCCAAACTAATCCCGATGATGTGGAACTTTCGATCTCTGTGTTTCGCATAAGCCAGCTTAACGTTCGGCATCTCCGCGATACAGGGACCGCACCACGTTGCCCAGAAATCGAGCAGCACGACCTGTCCGCGATACTGTTCGAGTGAAAGTTCCTCACCCCTTATGTCCATCACACGGAAATCTGGTGCGGGTTTACTTACAAATGGGTTCCGACTCGGGCGTGGGATCGCTACAGATGCGCTTGATATTTCACCTGTTCGCTGCGTTTTATCCTGTTCAAGAAGTTGCTGCACTGTTGCAGCGTATCTGCCGCTACGGTATTTTGGGTGATTTGCCAGTTTTTCGTAAAGAGCATCTGCTTTATAATGCTCACTGATTTTGTCGTAGGCTAATCCGAGTGTGAGCAGACTTGGTTCGACGTAGGTGGCATAAGGATAGTCCCTGATGAGTTCTTCAAGGACCTCAATGCCATCTTCAGTGCGCTGTCGTTCAACTAAGATGGTACCCAAAAAATAGTAGGCTTCATCTACCTGTCTGTGTTTCGGGTAGGTCTTGATGAAAGCCCTTAATTTCTCAATCAACGCATCATAATCAGCCGGTTCACCACCCTTTGAAAGTTCATTGAGATCGGTTTTAATTTCGCTATACGCGCGATTGGCTGAAACCGAATCCGAAATCGTTGCGGTAAGCGTTGAATTCACACAGGAAGCCATCAATAGCAATCCCGTGAGCACGATAATAAGGTGCTGCCAACCCTTTATTTTGATACGCGCGTTTCTCGGAAACATTGTCTGTCTCCTTCAGGTGAATTGGCGTGTGTTAGACGGCGTTACGGTAGGAGTACGCCAGTAACAGTTTGATCTCTTCCGCCTGTACCTGTTGCAAGAAGCGGGTTACATCCGAGTCGGTGTCGCCTTCGGCGGCTTGGCACCAATCAATAAACTGGTAAGAATCCCAATTTTCTTGCGCCGCGACAGTCTCTCCGATCTCTGTGAGTGCGTCCGATGGGTTCGCTGTTTCTTTGAAAAGTGTGAGTGCGCTTTCACGGAGTGCTGGGAAGATCGGGTGTGTCCCGACTCTGCCGAACCAATACTTGGAATTGGGGTAATCCGGTTCGCGGCGATGCATGATGCCGTGCCAGTAGCTGCCTGTCTGATCCGCTAATCCCTGTGAGATCGTATGCGATTCATCCAATGCGTCGTTCCACAGAAGTAAACCGCTTTTAATGGCTTCACCAAACGTCGTATTTTTCAATGATTCTCCGTCGAAAAGATCGTCGAGGGATGCCGCTTCCAAAGTATCCGTCAGTTCACTGTTCCACGCTTTCTGTGGCACGAGTGTCGGGAGCGGGTTACCCGTTTCTAATTTTTCGATAACTTCGGCGATTGCTGATGTATATGTTGCGTTCATAGGAAACTCCTTAAGATCCAAATGGGTCTAATTTGAAAGTAATTTACCATCTTTTGCGAAATAAATCAAGCGTTTTCAGATTTTTCCCAAAGAGGTCGCGGCATCCTACACCAATTTTTTTGACCGTTTCTTTCAGATATGCTATTATCGTTAACCTGAGTTGCCACCTTTGTAGCATAATCTTTTAGATTGTGCCTGTGGGTGTGCAAACTGAAAGTTTACGCTACAAAATCTCATTTAAAAGTGATGTCTTCCTGTAGGATTTCTGATAGTGACATTTCGATCACGTCCAAACGAGGATATTGTGTTATGCAAGTGGGAACACTCTATACCTTTTTCATCGTTGCGTGCATAGTCGTTGGTTTCATAGCACAAGCAACGGCGCAAAATCCTGCCGATACTGAGATAGCGACAGCCGTATCGGGGGATTACTTCGACCAGGTCACACTATTTTCCGATGGCAGGATCACGCGTTTTACACAGATGCCGATTCGTGTCCACATCTCGCCTACTCTCAAAGTTTTGCCCTATCTTGCCGAGATCCGTTACGCCATGCGCACTTGGGAGATTGCATCCAACGGGAAAATCCGTTTTGAAGAGACCGAGGTGTTGGAGCAAGCAGACATCGGCGTTACTTCAATTGCCAGCGGTCGCCTGAAACTATTAGATACGCCGCTCGGCAGTGCCGAATTAGTGCGGCTTAATGATACTCGTCAGTATATTAGCCATCAGCCATCGGTTTCTACCAACAGTCAGGAAAGAAACCGTAGGAACGGGGTCGCCTCGTCTGCAGTCGTCAGCAATCAGTCTGGAAGCCGACAGCCGACAGCCGACAGCCGATACCCCGATAGCCAATTCGCAGTAGAGGTTATTCTGGTATTAGAAAGTGATGACAGCATCGGTGAACTCTCACAGGAAGAGATGCGGACGGTATGCCTGCATGAATTCGGGCACGCCATCGGGCTGTGGGGGCATAGTCCAGATGATGCGGATGTCTGTCACGCGCTGGCAACGGCACAACATCCAACGCATCGCGATATCAACACCTTGCTGAGGCTCTACAACACACCGATCGATACACCGCAACACGAGATCGCTATTGAGGTTATAAAGAAAGAACTCCAAACCAATCCAAGACAAGCACGGACGCACTATCTGCTCGGGGCAGTCTACTTTGACAAAGGCGATATGACACTCGCAATCGCCAGTTTCCAAGAGTGCCTCGGTATCGATCCTAATTTTGAACCGGCGAGGCAGAGACTGATTCAAGCTTACCAAAAGACAGGACAGTCGCCCCAAGCGATCCGTTTGGTTGAACAGAGCGTGAGAAGCCAGCAAAGAGACCGTTCGTTCCGTGAAAGTGCTGATTCCTATAACTACCTCGGCACACTCTATTATCGTCAAGGCGATGTTGGCAAGGCAATACAAGCGTTCGAGAGTGCGCTTGAACGCTCACCGCACCACAAAGCCGCGAAACGGAATCTACACCAACTCCTACGCCAAAAAGCATTCAACGCTCTGGAGCGGAAAGCTTTTGACGAGGCGACCGCATATTTTCAGAGAGCCGTCCATCTCGATCCACAGAACGCTACCTCGTATCGGCTTATGGCGGACGGATATGCCCATGTTTCTCAGTTTTCCAAAGCGATCACACATTACCAAAAGGCGTTAGAAATCGCCCCGGACGATGCGGAGGCGCGGGAGAACCTCGTCCAGAGTTATAATAACTACGGTGTGACGCTCCGGAATAACAGTGAATGGGATGCGGCAATTCTCGCCTATCGGAACGCTTTGAAACTACAACCGACCTATCAACTCGCGAGAACTAACCTCAGCGATGTCCTTTGGCAAAAGGCGAATGCACATCGGCAATCGGGACATGCCACCGAGGCAATCGGGACATATCTTGAGTTGCAGAAACTCCATCCAGACGATACGATGCTCGCCAGTCTGCTTGGGGAACTGTATCTCAAGACACGAAATTATCAGGCGGCGATTTCGGCGTTTCATAAGGTCTACACGACACTGCCTACCGACTCACAGGCGCGGCATAACCTCATCGCTGCGTATCAACAGTATGCACAAGCCTTGAGAAATCGGAGAGATTACAGGACCGCGGTGGTGCAGCTGCGGAAGGCGGTGGACCTCTTTCCGACTGGCATCAATCTCCGTTTGAGTTTGGCGCAAGCGTATCAACACATAGGAAAATATGAACAAGCACGGGGCGAATTGGAACGGATTTTGGTGGACGCGCCTAACAATGCAAACGCAAGAAAAGAACTCGTGAACCTCCAGATCCGTCGTGGAAATGCCCTGATGAATCGGAAGAAATACGCAGCAGCGGTCACTGTGTTTGAAGCGATTCCGGCATCTGAGAAAACTATAGATATGCACAACATGATCGGGTATCTCTATCTTGTTCAGAATGAGCATCTGAGCGCGTTGGCGACTTTTGAAACTGTGCTCACCAAACATCCGAGGAATACCGTCGCGTATCAAAATTTACTCTCGATTGAATCGCAGCTCGATCTGGTGCTTGACAAAGCGAAAACGGCAGCCGTTCCAGCACCGAATGCCGATGATATTTCCTCAGACGCTGATGTCGAAACCACTAAGCCCGATCCGATAGCAGAGAAACTCTCCCGCGTGCGGTGTGTGCTTGCGCGCTGTTTAATGGACCGCAAACAACCCAAAAATGCGATGGAGAAATATCGACAGGCATTGCAAGCGAAACCTTATACACCAGAATTACAAACTCTGCTTATTGGCACTGGCAGACAACTCGCCAACCAGTTTCGTGAAAGAGACGATGGCAACAGCAGTGAAACGATTCTGCGCTGGGTAGAGGAATTGGATAACGATGGCGAAGAGACGCTCGAACCGTAATCCACTAAGGTGTTCACCATTTAGATAATTACGCAGAGATTTACGATATGCGCATAAGGCGTGGTGGTTCTTGGATACGCGGTGGAGCCAACTTAGAGGTTCATAGCCGAGGCAGTATGGGTGCTGCAGGGACTTCCCGTGAGGTTGGTTTCCGTTGTGTAAGCGGAGCAGCATCAAATTAACCCAATTCACACTTGATTAGGTTTCATGCAGAGTCATATTAGATATTTCGGTAATTCCATAACCATATTCGGGGCGGTTAGAAACCGCTCCTACCGAATTAAATACTTGAACTTCATCTAACCTTGTCTTCTGACTGTTGGTTGCTATTTAATCTGAAGGATGGTAAAATTACAAACACTCATCAAGGATGTACGGCATAGATTGGACAGAACATGGGAACTGCCTTTAAAAAAGCCTTCATGGTTTTCATCGGTTTTATTGTCGTTTTGGTTGGCATTTTGATTGGTGTCATTCAGCACTTCTCCCAATGGTCGCTGCCAGAGACGATACAGATGGTAGACTTTCCAGGGATGTTAGTAGCGGTTTTAGGCGCGTGCCTCCTGGGTTTGGTCAGTATTGCGTTAACCTTCTATTTGGCACGTGCCTGGATAAGCGAACAGCCGGAACTGGGTGAGCGGATTCTCCGTCTCGCGCTCGCAGTCAGCATCAGTTTTATTGTTGTTTTCGGGGGATTGGCAGGTGGATTGATTGTTCTACGGACTTTATGGACAATCGGCTTTTTTTAACTTGCATTTCCGTTACCGATATGGTATAATTAATTAATTCATTCGGGCAATATTGCGAATCGCGCATGTGGCGTGCTTGGCAAGTTCGAGTCGGTAGGACATTTGTTTCTCCTTTGGGATTGACGGAGAATCAGAATTAAATGTACCTACACATGGATACAGAACGTTTGTAAACAGAGTTATCTTGTATACCGAAGCGCAACGAATGCGTTGTTCGCTTCCGTTTCTATATAAGCTTGTAAGCGATGCCTATAGGCTTGCAAGCGGCGCACTGCAGCGCCTTGACTTGGGGGTGTGAAAAATACACTACAAAGGCAGACGTAATCAGAGGACGAAGGAAAGACAGAGTCGTTCCAATTATCAGATTCGAGCCAAAGAAATTTTACTGATAGATCACGAGAACAAGCATCTGGGGGTCATGACGCCCCGCGATGCAATGAAACTTGCGGAAGAAGTTGGATTGGATTTGGTAGAAGTTTCACCGAATGCCAAGCCTCCCGTTTGTAAGATCATGGACTACGGGAAGTATCAGTATGAGAAAAACAAGCGCGCACGCGAGGCTCGGAAAAAGCAATCGAAAGTTGTCCTGAAAGGAATGCAGTTCCGTCCTGATACCGCGGAGCACGACTACCAGTTCAAGAAACGGCATGTCGAAGATTTCTTGAAAAATGGGTGGAAGGTTCGTGCAACCGTTCGGTTCCGAGGACGCGAGATGCTTCATACCGATCTTGGTAGAAGTTTACTTTCACGGCTCAAAGACGATTTGGAAGAGATTGCCGATGTGGAACAACCACCGCGGATGGAAACCCGCATCATGTCAATGATCCTCTCACCGAAATCTGTGTAATGTTTTTGTCGTCAGCCGAAGCACGCCATCCCGATGATCGGGGTCGCGTGACTTCCGAAGCACATGTGTTTCCTCTTGTAATTTTTCGTAGAGGTTGCCTCTGGGTTACGACATTTTTTCGCTCTTTTTGTAGGAGTGATACTTCTCAAGGATATTTTTATGCCAAAAATGAAAACGCATAAGGGTGCGGCAAAACGTTTCAAGTTCACATCGAAAGGCAAAATCCGTCGCAATCGCGCATACGCAGGACACCTGTTCATTTCTAAGTCAGCGAAACAGAAACGCAGATTGCGGCAGGCAACTCTTGTCCATCCGAGCAACGTGAAACGCTTGAAACGCCTCATTCATCAATAGAAGTGAATGCCCGGCATCTATGATAATAACAACACGTATCCGGGCAAATTGTAGACCCGATCGCCGATAGCACCGACGGTCGTGATAGGAGTTTTAAATGGCACGAGTAAAAACAGGAAGTGTGCGACGCAAACGCCGTAACCGGATACTCAAACATTCTAAAGGTTATCGCGGGGGTCGGAATAATCTCAAACGTACCGCTAAAGAAGCGGTAGAGAAGGGATGGAACCACGCCTACGCACACCGACGCGCACGCAAACGCGATTTCCGACGACTCTGGATCGCAAGAATTAACGCCGCCGCTAGGTTGCACGGACTCACCTACAGTCGATTCATACATGGGCTTAAAGCCGCGGGTATTGAACTCGACCGAAAAGTCCTTGCCGACATCGCCGTGAAGGACGAAGCCGGTTTCGGGCAGCTCGTCACCCTCGCAAAAGGTTAGGTGTAGGTTTGATCCTCTTTTCTTGATAGATGCCTATTGCTTTCGTCCTGATAAAGAAATTAACCTTTGTGGGACAAAGTGACAGGCATTTTTTGTTGATAGATATTTTCCTAATCTCCGCAAGGTAAAATTAAAAAATGAAAGCAGAATTGCAAGCGATTCAAGCCGAGGCACTTGAGGCTTTAAAAGCAGTGAAAACCCCAGACGCGCTTGAGTCGCTCCGAATCACATATTTTGGACGTAGAGGAAAACTCACCGATGTCATGAAGGGCATGGGGAAACTTTCCAAAGAGGAGCGTCCGATAATTGGCAAACTCGCAAATGAGGTGCGTGCCACGCTCACAGAGGCGTTTGAAGCCGCGATGCAGACCCTGCATCGTCAGCAACAGGAACAGCAACTTGAATCGGAAGCCGTTGACATCACACTTCCCGGACGGAAACCTGCTTACGGGAAGGCGCATCCCATCATGCAAACGTTAGAGCGGATTGAAGCGATTTTCGGTCAAATGGGGTTCCAAGTGGTAACGGGACCCGACATTGAGACCGAGTATTACAACTTCGATGCGTTGAATACACCTGCTGATCACCCCGCTCGCGACTTACACGATACCTTTTATCTAACTGATGGACACCTTTTACGCACCCATACCTCACCCGTTCAGATCCGAGCGATGGAGAATCAGAAACCACCGATCCGAATTATCGTGCCGGGGAAATGTTATCGCGTGGACTATGACGTATCGCACACGCCGATGTTCCATCAAATAGAAGGCTTGCTCGTTGATACGCACGCCACCTTTAGCGAGCTCAAGGGGGTTTTGACCTCCTTTGCCCAGCAAATGTTCGGTGACCAGACACAGATGCGTTTCCGTCCGCACTTCTTCCCTTTCACGGAACCGAGTGCGGAGATGGATATCTCTTGTACCGTCTGTCAAGGAAAAGGGTGTCGGAGTTGTGGCGGCACAGGATGGGTTGAGATCATGGGAGCGGGTGCTGTTGATCCGGCGGTGTTTGAAGCCGTGAACTACGATCCGGATGAGGTTACGGGATTCGCCTTCGGGATGGGGGTAGAAAGGATCGCGAACCTCCAGTTCCGCATCCCGGACATCCGCGTTCTCTACGAAAACGATCTCCGTTTCCTACGCCAATTCTAATTCGGCTGTCAGGGCGTTCGCTACGCTCACTTTCGGTTGTCAGCAGTCAGGAAAGAGATTCTATTTCTGAAAGCCGACTGCTAATAAAGGGTTTCCACGCAGAGGATTTTGATGAAACGCGCCTGTTTTACAATTCTCGTCCTGACTCTTATTCTCCGTAACAATTTCGCTATTTCCGAAGTTGGCACTGCTGCCCAACAGGTCATCGCGACTATAGAATGGGTCTCAATTCCCGAAGGCACCTTCCTGATGGGCTCAACCCGCGAAGAGGCGAAAGCCGCCTATGAGGACGCGAAATTGCGGAGTTCCATGCTGGAACAACACACCTTTGACGCTGAGCTGCCACGACACGCAGTCTACCTGAGCCCTTACGAAATATCGCGGTATGAAATCACCAATGCGCAGTACCGCGCTTTCATTGAGGCAACGAACCGTCCGACACCACGCGGGCACAACGGTGAGGAAACGTGGGCGGATGAGACACTCAACGGCGACACGCAACCCGTTGTCGGTGTGACATGGTTTGACGCGCAAGCGTTTGCGGAATGGATTGGTGGAAGCCTACCGACCGAAGCGCAATGGGAGCGGGTAGCGCGTGGAGTAGAGGGACGGGCATACCCGTGGGGAGATACACCGCCAAAAGCGCGCCAACACGCCAACTTCGCACGCCGTTACAATCGTCCGATGCCGGTGGGTCAGTTCCCGAAGGGAGAATCTCCGAACGGTATCGCCGACCTTGCCGGAAATGTATGGGAATGGTGCCTCGATGAATACAGTCCAACCTTCTATCAACAGCATAACGGTGGTACTTCCCAAAATCCGATCAATCTCAGATTCCGAGATATGCTACGCGCGAGAGTCATTCGAGGCGGCGCGTGGGACGTAGGGAGAGCGTTCCTCCGTTCAAGTTTACGGTTTAAATTTTATCCATTAGATTCAACACATACAATCGGATTTCGGGTCGTTCGTCCGCGTCCAGAAATAAAAGAATAGCCTTCCCATGACCATGTTCCAACGGAAATACGACTTGCCTCACCTTTTGTCCTTCATACTACAGATCTTTCTCCTTCTCATGTTTTCACCACTCGGTAGTGCTGCCCCCTATTTTCGAGATGTGACTGATGCAATGGGACTTGACTTTCAGCACATCAACGGATTTTCTGCGGAACGCCGACTTGTGGAAACCATGGGTAGCGGTGGCGCGCTCTTTGACTTCGACAACGACAGAGATTTGGATCTCTATCTCGTTCAAGGCAATTCGCTCTCATCATCCGCGGCATCATCATCCACAAACCGCCTCTATCGAAACGATGCGGGTGTTTTCGTTGACATCACGACCTCCGCAAACGTCGGTGATATCGGCTATGGTCTCGGTGCTGTCGCCGCGGATTATGATTCTGACGGGTATCGCGACCTATACGTGACAAATTTAGGAGAAAATGTTCTCTACCGGAACAATGGAGACGGCACGTTTACCGATGTAACCGGACACGCACAGGTAGGCTGTCCGTTGTTGAGTGCGAGTGCTGCATTCGCTGATATTGATCGGGATGGCGACTTGGATCTCTACGTGTGTAACTATGTCGAATACAGTTTGGAGACCGATATTCCGTGCCGTTACAAAAATAGTCTACGTATCTACTGCGGTCCCAATGAATATCACGGCATCGCCGATGTGCTTTATCGAAACAATGGCGATGGCACGTTCACAGACATAACGAAATCTGCAGGAGTCTATGAACCGACGACGCGTGGTCTTGGTATCGTTTTCACGGACGTGAACAACGACGGGTGGGTGGACATCTACGTCGCAAACGATATGTCTCCGAATACACTTTTCATCAATCAAGGGGACGGCACTTTTCGAGAGGAGGGTGTGCTTCGCGGCGTTGCTTACAACGGTGACGGTATAGCAAACGGCTCAATGGGCATAGACGCTGGCGACTATGACAACGATGGCGATATCGACCTTTGGGTATCCAATTTTGCATTGGAGGCGAACTGCCTCATGCAGAACGATGGCGACGGATATTTCGAGGATGTAACGTTTGACACAAACCTCGCCGATCCTTCTTTCTATTCGCTCGGTTTCGGCACCCGCTTCATCGACTTTGATAACGACGGTTGGTTAGATCTGCTCGTCGGGAATGGACATATCTGGGACAACGTGGAACAAATTGACACGAAACAGAGTTACGCGCAGCCCGTGCAACTGTTTCACAATCAAGGGGGCGCGGCGCAAAACCACATCGGCTTCACCGAGATTACCGCTGAAGCGGGGCTGGATAAAACACCTTACGTCGTCCGCGGGATGCTCTTTGGGGATATAGATGCAGATGGCGATGTGGACGTTGTGCTTTGTCAATCCAACCGTCCTGCAGTCATTCTCAGCAATGAAATCGGCAGTGAGAACGCATGGCTAACAGTGAAATTGATAGGGGCAGACGGCAATACGGATGCAATCGGCGCGCAGGTTCAGTTGGAAGTAGGCGGTATAAATCTCTTAAGGGAAGTTATCTGTGGCGCAAGCTACCTGTCGGGCAACGATCTGTGTCTCACCTTTGGGTTAGGAAATGCATTGCAGATAAACAATTTACAGATCAGATGGCACAACGGGACTGTTCAGCAGTTAAGTCAGGTACCAATCCGTCAGATTGTCACATTTTCGCAGGATTGACACTTTTCGCTGTTGATACTATAATGAATGGGGTGGAATTAGCGGGCACCAATTATGGTAAAGTCTATAGTTACTTGGGCCTTACGAGGAGGCGAGGATACAATCCTCGCCAGCGGCGGTGGGGGTTCGTTCCGTAAATAAATGCCCACATATTTTCGGGCTTTACCATAGTAGTCAGTTAAGAGGTGTCCCGTAAACCCAAAACGGTAGCCTGCAACAATACGCAGAAATACTTTCTTCGCATTGGATTTTAGCGTTTGCAAAAACACGCAGGCGGATGGAAAGAACACACGCAAAAGTTCTAATGACCATTGTTCTCCCGCAAGGTAAATTAAAAACATGAAAATCGTTGAAGAAAGAGAAGCGTGGATTCACACGCACTTCATCCTTGATAGTTTTTTTGTCACTGAACAGGAACGCCGGCAAATCTCTATCAGCGTTGAACCGGAGCTGATGCATCTCGGACTCCAATACGGGCTGACGTATGACATCGCGCCTTCAAAGCATCGCGCCATCATCGTTCTTGAATGTATACCCTTCGATCCGGTCAAAGCGGAAATTAAAAAACTGATTAACGATGTCATCAAAGATTTTCCGGTCCGACTCCCTGAACAACGGAACGTTGTTACCAATATTACTGTTGCTGACCGAGAGACAGAAATGACCGATATTAGTGACCAAGTCCCAGTGCAGTAAGAACTTGCGTGCCGACGGTGCCATCGGTGATATTGAAAATTGCGGGAAACTCGTCTCGCCAACCGTCATTGGCACTCGGACAAAATTGGCGGGCATTGCCTTCAATAGCCGTTACACCGGGAATCCGTGCAGCAAGTCCCGCGGAGTGTAAAAATGAGGCACCCGGACACGTTAGATCCTGTACAGCGAGGAACATACCGTATCCTGCAGCAGCTGCCCCCATCAGCAATGCTTGAGATTGCCCTTTACACGCCTTGAGTGCCACACCGGAATACCCTTGCTCGCGTGCTAACAGAAAGGTCTCAAAATCGGTCAGCGATTCGTCGATGACTACCGGTTTTATCTCGGCGGCTTTGTGCATCTTGTTTTCCGGGTGCGACTTCAGATCCCGATCTGTCGGTTGCTCAATGTAGGCAAGGCGTTGGAATGCATTGCGCTCTGCTTCTTGAATTCGGCTGAGAAATTCCAATAGATATTCAACATTTTGACAGGTCTCGTTGAAATCAGCGGAGTAGTGCCACGTCTCAACACCGCGTTTCGCTTGTGTTTCGGCGGTAACTTTGTCGATTGCGAGAACACGTGCGACATCCCACGCCAAGTCGTCGCCATTCAGTTTAATTTTCAGATGCGTCAGTCCGTCAGCAACGATCCATTCGGGAAGCGTTTCGGGGAGACCGTCATTGAGGCGTTCTGGGATATCGGCGTCGGTGAGTGGATCCAGCGCACCAACGAGATGATAGAGTGGCATATTCGGCTTCGGTTGGCGTGCCGTATATTGGTCGAGATATTGTCCGGTAAACCGTTCATTCAAACTTTTGTCGAGCAAGTTTTGGCTTGCAAGCGGTGCCAAAAAATGCGACAGATCCGCCTCGATGAAGTCTTTGCTCAGCCCGTCGTAACTGTTAATCCCGTTTGCTTTGCCGAACGCGTCATGGATTGCTGCGTCAATCGGACTTGTCGTAACGACAGTGCAGAGTTTCGGCATCGGCGATGCGAGTTGCATAGTGTCGGACAAATCATCGGCGATTTTTAAGAATTCTGGCTCAAGCACTTCAGAAAGTTCAAGCGGGTGTGCGCAGAGTGTGCAATCCTGTGTTGCCGCTACCGCCAATTCGGCGAGTTTTTTCATCGCTGCGAGGCTCTGCTCAAAAGGCGCGTAGCGTGGTGGAAACGCCCAGACGTTACCGAGCGGCATGGAGCCTTTTCCTTCTGCCTCTTTGCCGTCGCGCGTCTGAACTTGCATGCGAACGTTAAAGAGGACGCAGTGGTCCGTCGGTACGCCACCGAACTTGAGTGGCGTGCGGTATTGGTGTTCTTCAAAATCGTAATGAACGTCAAGGATACGGATATCTGTCGGTTTTGTCATAATTTTTAATTTTCCCTTGCGGATTTTTAATTTTCCCTTGCAGAGAAACAAGGGTTGTGGAACTATGGAATCCATGTCTTATATCCGCCTGCGCCGTTGTTGCAGGCTACCGTCTTGGTGATAAAATTCAAGATAACGCAAAATGTGTAGTCCGTAATGGAATGAAGGGATTTTTTGCGAATCAACGCTGAATGCGCGTGTTGCCTCGCAGTGAGAGTCAGCGGGGTGTTTCTTCAGATTTAAGGGAGGCACGTTCAAGATTCAAATTCCCGTCGTTTCTCCGTAAGGTAAGTTTAAAAAATTTCCGACGGTATGTCAAGCAATTTCTTTGCTCCTTATACTGCAACCAAATGGAGGTTTTGTCAATGGCACACAACGCAAAAGTCCAAAAACTCACTTCACTTCTCGATAAACATCAATTCTATCGTGACACCTGTCTCAATCTCATTGCTTCAGAGAACACGCCTTCGCCGTTGGTGGAAGAACTTTTTGACGAACGGTTGGCACGGCGGTATGGGAATTATTCTGGTGTTGACATCTACCAACGGAATTACAAAGGCAACCGCTACATCGCTGAAATAGAGGGGTACACGCAGGCGTTAGCAAAGGAACTTTTCGGCGCGGCGCATGTCGATTTTCGACCATTGTCAGGGAACATCTCAGGGATTGCAACGACGTTTGCATTGGCAAAGCCCGGCGATACGGCATTAGAGGTTCATAACGGACACCACTATGCCCAAAAACTTCTCTCCTCACCACTGAAGATAGAACTGCAGTCGATTCCGATTCCGTGGGACGGACGACGTTCAAACATCGATCTTGAAGCGACGCTTGAACTCATTGCGAAACACAAACCCAGTATCGTCAATATCGGCTCTGGTGTATTTCTCTTCCCGCAACCCGTCCGCGAGTTGAAAAATGCGATGCGCCAAGCGAATCCAGATGCCTACCTCATCTATGATGCCTCACACGTCATTGGACTTATCGCGGGTCGACGCTTTCAATCGCCGTTTGATGAGGGCGCGGATGTTATCATTTCCAGCACGCATAAAACGCTTGCGGGACCGCAGGGCGGAATGGTTTTAACGAACGATGCCTCCATCGCTGAGCGAGTTGCGAGGGGTGTTTATCCCTTGTTGATGAGCAATCATCATCTCAATCGACTTCCAGCGTTGGCGGGGACATTTATAGAGTGGATGGAATGCGGTAAGGCGCAAGCAGATGCGATTGTTACGAATGCGAAAGCACTCGGACAAGCGTTAGCGGAACGCGGTGTTCCGATGCTCGGTGCCGAACTCGGTTTCACGGAGTCGCATACCTTGATACTAATTGTAGATAAGTATGGGGAAGGCGGTGCTCTCGCAAACCACTTGGAAGCGTGCCATATTATTGCAGGTGCGGCGGGATTATCGCCGGAGGTCGGCACATCTGGATTGCGTATGGGTGTTCAAGAGGTTACACGATGGGGCATGACCCCGACGGACGCGCCAGACATCGCGGAATGTATTGTCGCAGCACTCTCAGGTGGCACTCCTGAGGAACTCAAGCCGAAGGTCGCAGAAGTCGCGCGCCGATTTGACAGGATCCAGTTCACCGTCGATTAAGAACAACGTATAAATAGAGTAGGATTTGACCCTGATTCACCGCTGGCGAGGTTTCCTAACCTCGCCAAATGCTTTAAATTGTTTTTACTTGACACTTAATAACTTGATATGATATAATAGTCAAATCACATTAAGCAAAATACGTATACAAAAAGGAAATATTTGTGAATAATAGGCAAACCTTTATTACAGCCGTACGAGATGGGGACGTAGATACCGTCAAGCACCTACTGGCGACTGACAAAATAATCGCTTCACAAATCGACGCGCCCTTGTTCAGTTTCGATGCCCCTGCGATCGTATTTGCCGCCGCCTCTGGCAACCATGAACTCGTTGAAGTTCTGCTTGACGCTGGCGCGGATATCGATGTCAAGAGCAGTTGGTGGGCAGGTGGCACCTCGGCGTTGCAGCATGCCGCTGGTGCTATGCTAAACTACGACAAGGAACTCGCCGAGTATCTGATTGAGCGAGGGGCGACGGTTGACGCGCACGCCGCCGCAGGATTGGACATGTCCGAAAAGCTTGCCGAGCTGATTCGCGAGGATCCTGAAGTCGTCAACGCACTGGGATGTGACGGAATGTCTCCACTCCATTTCGCCGCGACACCCCGAATCGCTGAACTCCTTCTTACCCACGGTGCCGATATAAACCTACGAGACCGCGACCACAACGGCACGCCAGCACAATGGACGGTGAGAAGACGGGCTGAGGTGTGCCGTTATCTCCTTGAACAGGGCGCCGAGGCGGATATTGTCCTCTATTGTGCCATGGGTGATGTTGAATGCGCAAAGGCGGAATTTGAAAAAAATCCCGAACTCCTCAAGCTCCGAATTAATGTGAAATCCCCTAAGGGGTACATTATACCACCATTGAAATCGACGGATCTTGACGGCAAACAAACGGATGAAGTTCCCGGTGGACACGTCTATGCCTATCAGGTCGGGCCTACCATGCCGCTGCTTGAGGTAGCACTCCAAGCTAAGCAGTCGGCAATCGTTGATCTGCTCATTGACGCAGGTTATGAGATCAACTTGCGGGATTGGTATGTGCTTGTTGGGCAGGGACCGAAGCGGTTTGATACATTGGTGAAAGGGTTTCTTGCCAAAGGTTGGGAAATCAACGCGCGTCAGAGGCATCGGCATGGCATGTGGGCACCCTTACATTGGGTGGCGCAACGCGGTCTGACCGCTGGTGTCCTGTGTCTGTTAGAAAACGGTGCGAATCCGAATATAGCCGATGACAAGGGACGGACCCCGATGCATATCATCGCCCAGAAAGGGGTTGGGAAAAATCAGATGCAGTTGCTCATAGAACACGGCGGCGACATTAACGTCCGCGATGCGGACGACAAAACGCCACTCGACTACGCGCAAATAGCCAAGAAAAAATCCGTTAAAAATTTCCTCACAGAATATGCAAATCAGGCAGAGAAAAGCGTTTAATTTTGACGGAATATTTTGTAACACTTGTCTATTTTTTTCGTGTATTTCATTGAGAAATACCTCCCAAAAATTAGTTTTTTAAGACAGGAGAAATTGAGAGGTAAAACTCAATAAATTGCGTGTGATATAGCGTAATAACAGCGTTTAACGAAGATAATATGCGCACAATTGACTCTAAAAGTTTCAATGACATCAGACATCATTTTTCTTTTAAAGTTTTAGTTACCGAATGAAATTAGGAGGAAGATAAGATCATGGAGCATCAAACACAAAACTGGGTGAAAGTCGCTGAGTTAAGTGAGGTTTCTGAAGGACAACCGAAAGCGGTTCAGATGGGAGAAGGGCGTAGCATTGCCCTTTTCAATGTTGACGGAAAAATTTACGCGACCGATAACCAGTGTCCACACATGGGGTATCCACT
>JAGWBV010000013.1:0-44465 GCA_021295715.1 Candidatus Poribacteria bacterium
TCAAGAATCGCTGTTCCCGGATATAGAGAATCTTCCTGCTGTTGCTGTGGAACTTGTGCAAGCGGAGATTGATCGGAAGGTGGCACTGCAGATCGCCGCTGCGGAGTGGGATTTCGTGACTCCCGAAAAGTTGCCGGTGCCGGGGAGTTATGCCGATTTTCTGGGGTATGTCTGTGAGAAACTTGAAATGTCGGTGGATGCGGCGAGTGTGAAGAATCGTGCGGGGTATATCGTTGAAGCGATCCGTGAGAACTATCAGGATCCGGAGCTCCAAAAGCAACGGCAGATACGCGCCGAAAGAGCCACAGAAAAGGAGTTGGAGGATCTGACGACAGAATTCACCGCCAAGCGGAATACGCTTCTCCGACAAGCTGTCCATGCGGAGCCAAAACTTGTTGAACGCGCCGCGGTGCGTGTCCACTCTTATATTGTCCGTCAACGTCTTGAAGCACACGATACGGCTCTGGCGGCGTATCAGAAAGGTGGTATGGTGACGGCAGAGATCAACGCTATTCTTGCTGCGGAGTTCTGTCAGGAGTTGCTTGCGCCGGTGGTTGCGGCGTATGAAGATGAGAGGGACAGGATATTGGGATAGTTGTCGGAAATCGTCGGTAGTCGGTTCTCCATCAGTTCTATTTTAGACCCCTGGCGTGTGGGTGTATAACCGCGTTAGAGTTTCAGCCACTGACGCACCGCATCCTCAACTGCGGATAACTGTTCAGGCTGAAGATTTCCCAATTTTCTCAAGAACTTCGCTTCCGAGACTGTGACCAGACTTTGTGCATCGAAAGCCCCGGTGTCCAGAAATCTCGTTTTTATAGGGATTTCAAACCTTGAGCCGCGGGTACTCGTTGTATGCGTGACAACGGTGACAAGGGCGCGATCCTGGAGGCGAGCAGGTGTGCTGATGACGAGGCACGGTCTGACTTTGGCTACCATCCCGAGATCAACGAGCCAGACTTCCCCTCGATTTTGTCTCGGCATCCTCTGCCTCCGTTTTGTCGTGTTCACCGAAAAGTGCGTCCGCAATTTCGGTGAGTGCCTCATCTGTCAAGGGTGGAATATCCAGCAGAACGACTTGCTTTATGATTTCAGAGGCGAGGGCATGTTTTTCTATCTCAGGAAGTTGGTTGAATGCTTCCAATATGTTTTGTGGGGTTGCGTGCATCCGGGACCTCCGTGTGGCAAGAAGATAAAGTTATCCAAATTATACGCCATGTTCTGACGAAATTCAAGTTTTTCTTTAGCGGTGTTTAGGATCATCAGATTTTGCTCTTCCGTTTATCCGATTTTGATTATATCCGGTTCGGCTTGAGTTTTGTTATCGCGTAGACTCGGGAGGTTGTACCCGCGGTGTGTGAGTTCGAAAAATAGGGTTTCGTCTGGCGTGTTTTTCAGCGAGTTATACGTTTTCTGACTTCTGTAAGACTCACCATCGAGCGTGATCGCTTCCACCGCAGCACGCGCATCGGCATAGTTGACACCCAAATAGGATTGCGTCGTCGCGACGTTGCGATGTCCGAGTAACTCCTTCACCAGATAGATGTCCCCGCTGTGTTCGTAAACCCGCTGTGCAAACGACTTCCGAAGGCTGTGCGTTGCGATCTTGCCGTTCAAGCCTGCCGCGATAAACGCCTTTTTCAACATCTGGTGAGCAGATTGCCGGTGTAAAGGCACACTCCCCGAATTGTGGCGAGACGGGAACAGCGGACGATCGGATTCAGTGTTTTTATACCGCTCACGATGCCAAGCGATAATCGCATCAATTGCGGCTCTGCCATCGGCGTTCACTGGAACGGCTCTCGATACCTCACCACCTTTGACGATGTTCTTCTCAAAAAGGAGGTCGCTGACCGCAGAGCCATTCTGCCATACATCTCCGATCCGAAGCGATAGCAACTCACTGATACGCCCGCCAGTCGAAACGCCTAACAGGAAAAGCCCGCGGTTGCGGACTTCAAACGTGTTTCCGGTAAAGCAAGCAGAAACAAGTCGTATTTCGTCGTTATCAAGCGGTCTTGTGCCTTTCATTTTTTAATTGTTCCTTGCGGGTCAGTAAAGCCAGTTTGAACTTTGGTATCCTATTCACCTAAAATTCGTGCCTTTTCGTCTTCATAGGCTTCGTAGACGGGGGCGAGCACCTCGGCACAGAAGTCTTCAGCAAGAATGCCTTTCAGGATACCGGCAATCATGCCTCCGGCTTGATACGCGGCTTGGACAGACGCATAGTCGTCAAGCCGTCGGCGTGCGAAGGCTGGCAGGTGGGGTGCGGCTTTTTCGAGAAGTTCTGGGGTCTGACGGACGGCTTGCTGGATCAACACCGCCACTTTCTCATCGCGTTCGGACTTGAGCGTGTTGAGAAGTGCTTGTTGTTCGCGGGCTTTCTCTGCTTGGCGGCGTGCCTCGGCTTCGGGGTCGATATAGTGTGCGCGGATGGCTTCGACGATAAACCCGCCTCGGTTTTTAACATCTCTGGCATGGTGTGAGAGCTGAATTTTTTCAACAACGTAGGTATCAAAGTCGGGGTATGTGCCGGGGGGTGGCACCTTTTCGGGCACAACGAACCCCCAGTCCCGTTCGGCGATGTGGACTGCCATGTTCCGATCAACGCCAGCTTGGACGAGTTCCAAGGCAACCCGTGGTAAATCTTGTATGTCGGGGTAGAGGGACTCTTGGATCGGTTCGGCCCCTGTTATTCGTTTGGGTTTAGAGATTCTGAACTTCAGTTCGCCGACCTTGCGTCCAATGCGTTTGAGTTCAACCTCAACGTGATAGTCTGTGAGTTTATTGATTTCCTGGATGGCGGGTTTGATGACCCATTGGTTCAGAGATTTGAAGGCGGGATATTCATCAGGTGCCATCCCTATGAGGTCCCTGAACTTATCGAGCAGGATGAAGGGGGTTTCACCTCGATTTCGGCTCATATCAAAGTAATCAAAACAGACTTCCCACAAAATCAAGGCGTATTGGCTCCTAAACTTATTTTGGAGACGGAGGTTCAACTTGGCGTAGATGCGGGGGTTGTAGAGTTTATAGCGAAGTTCGGGGGCAAAACTATAGGTACAGATACCGTCCCGTATCTTTGCGTTCGCCAAGAGGCTAGCAACGCCCCATTCCACTTCCTTGTCTTTCTCCAAAATGTTCCATTTCACTGTGCAATCGACGAGTGCTTCTAATACCTCTTTGAGGTACGCAAGGTTTCCGCTATTAAAATCAAGTTTTGCGGCGAGTTCAACCATACTCACACTATGGATGTCCGTGTGTGGAAGTTCATCGTAAGCATTTGCGAGCAGCACATTCCATGTCCGGTGCTGCAAAAGCATCATCTTGCTCTGGATTTGGATGGCCGGACTTGCCTTGATAAATTCTTTGCGTTCCATCAAGTCCACTCGTGTTCTCCTTTCTGGGTCGTTGTCTAAAGGTGTAGGTTTATGGGAAAAAAGGCGCGCGTTTTTGGGAATACCAATCAATATTCGGCTGTCCGAGAAACAAAAGCACAGAAAAATCAGGAATTCTGTCGCGGTTTTTGAGTTTTTTGCACTATTTTTCCATAAAATCAAATTTTATTATAATAAAATTTTCTTTTAATAACAAAAACCGATACCTTTCATACCATAAACCTATAACTTTCATACCATAAACCTATACCTTTAAATCCGAAAACGTAGGTGTGGCGTGGGTTTATAGCCCCCTTAAAACATTTAAAACTCTTAAAAATATTAAAATAGGTAAACAACATAGGCTCAAAGGGCATATTTGGAGAGAGGGCCCCGCTATTTTTGTAGCATAGACTGTTAGTCTGTGCATAAGGAGGGGCAACCATAGGTGTCAATTTATGGTGCATAAGGGTGCGCAACCTAACAAGATACGCTACAAAACCCGCGGATCCTCAACGACTTTCAATGAAAACGGTCTCTACATACCTAAAATCTTATACGCATCAACTCGGGTTATTGATAATTGTTTTGGAAAAAAACGATTTCCGAAATGAGAAACTTACACTATGAAAAGAATTTTATCTCTCACCACTACCTTTCTCCTCCTAATTTCAATAGCGCAAGCTGAACTTTCGATTAGGGAAAAGATCGAAACCAAAAGTATGCCCTCTATTTTTGCTGCATGGGCTAACTGGTTCGTCAACAAACCTAATATGGCATACGCAGAAATGACAGCTGCTCACGATCTTTTTTGGTCACCTTCATTTGGACTCCGTTTCGAGATAATAGATGGGAAGGTTGAACTTCTTGGAGATTTTCAAGAAGCAAAAAGACAACGAGATGAACTCCTTGAACTCAACCCGAATATGATCTTTTTGCTTCAAATAAATATGAGAGGGGCATCTCCAAAATCTTGGCATCTAAAGGGGCTTTATAAAGATGATTTCCCTTGGCTCAGGTCGAGTGATGGAAGTCAGGTGTTGGGCTCGCCTCCAGAGCAGTACGTCGACCTTCTCATAGATTTCACACACCCGAAAGCACAAGATGTCATTGTCGGACAGGTGGTTGCTGTTTATGAACGTGGGTTGTGGGATGGTATCTTCTTCGATTTCTGGACTGAGAAAGGCATCGTTCTTGGAGGGTATCGTACTCACGAAGAAGAACGACAAGCACGTATAGAAATACTCAAACGTATACGTGCTGCTGTCAGTGATGATTTTCTGATACTCGTGAATGGGTCGCCTACCGAAAATACTTTTAGGGCAAATCGTAACATTAAAAATTACAATTATGAAGGTCTCGAGGAACTGGGAAATAAGTTATTATGGGCAGAAGAAAGTCTACGTAAACCTCGAATCAATTGTTTGGAGGCGGAAGGGATAGGTAGCGAACTTCCTACAAGCCCAAATAACTTACGCGACATGAGACTCCTAACAACGCTCAGCCTTACACATTCTGATGGGTTTGTCCTCTACACAATGGGTGTTGGGTGGGATGAATCACATCCACATGATAGCACTTATTTGGATTATCAAGGAGCAGCTTTCCATAGGAATCCTCAGTATTGGATAAGACACAGAGAGCAGCATGATACATTATATCATATTCATCACCATGAGCATTACTGGAATGATTTTTGGGATGCCGAGCTGGGTCGTCCTATTGGTGAAAAAGCACAACTGTATGAGGAGCGAGAAGGTCTGTTTATCCGGGAATTCACCAATGGCTGGGTGGTCTATAACCGAAGGGGTACGGAACAGACAATCGAGTTCCCAGAAGAAATGTCAGGGGTTGCCAATGGTATCACCGCCAGACGACACATCCTCCCAGATTTAGATGGCGAGATCTATTTGAAAGTCCCTGTTGTGGTGGCGGATCTCAATGGTGATGGGGTGGTGAATATCCTTGACTTGATTATCATTGCTGGGGCGTTCGGGGTGGAAAAACACTCCAACGCAGATGTCAATGGCGATGGGGTGGTGAATGTATTAGACTTAATTTTTGTGGCACAGAAAATAGGTGAATAACGATACACAGTGAACAGAGTCGTAAGGAGATAAAGTTATGAGAAAGTTCTGTGCGAAATGTGTTTATATTTTGATATTAGAGTTCGTTTTAGTCGCCGTTGGGCTGGCAAACACTTTAACGCTGGGGGAACACGGCGAAGTTTTCGCGGAGACGGATCGGTATAGTGTCCGCTTTAGAGATGGCGTGCTGATACACTTCCATAATAAACTCACGCAGGAGACGTATACACTCCCACCGCAAGACGATCCAAGATTCCAACTCGAATCAAATGAGCGAAGTGGTATCTCAATACAATATAACGAAGGAGAATATGGAAAGGATATCCTTATAGATGAACATTGGGAAGTAGTAGAATCGAAAAGGTTGACACCTCTGAGTGTAGAAGTTGCGTATTATTCTGATTATAGAGTAGATAAAACGGTTCGGATCCGCATCAGTATAGATGCCGACGGCATTTCAGAGCGTGTTGTAAGCATTATGTGGGGGTGTGGACATTTGGATAGCCGTCAAATTGATGTCATTGTACCGGGCAATTGTGGTGAAATCGTTGATGCCGCCATTGATACCTATAAGAGGGGTTACGAGTATCCAGAGAGATGGGAGGCACAACTCGCCATCCTGCAGGGTGGAGACGGGGGCTTTTTTGTGCGCAGCACCGATACAACTTTTCGGTTCAAAAAACTCAGGTATGTACCGAGTGGCGAACATTTCGGCATCAGTTTTCAGACAGACAATCCCGCCCCCTTCGGCGAGAAAAAAGAGATTACATCTGTTGCTTGGCGGTTGAACGCATACCGAGGCGACTGGCAGGTTCCGGCACACATTTACCGAGACTGGATGGAAAACACTTTCCAACCCAAGCAACCGCCAACATGGGTCAAAGAACTTGAAGTAGTCATTTACCTTAATTTAGACTTAGAGGTTCTAATCCGTCAACGACCTTGATATATCTACTGGGTTGGCGAAATCCAAGTTCTGACGGAAGTGAGACGCTCCCGGATCACACACCCGGACCTGAATTCGGTACTTTTCTCGAAGTCGCGCACAGTTATGGATTTCGAGTCATGCCCTATGCCAATTTTGTAAGCTGTGAACCGAACCATCCACTGTATCCAGAAGTTGAGAAATTTAACCTTCGACATCCAATCAGAGGACACAAACTCGGCTATAGATGGGATGATCCCTCATACCCACATTCAACGGCTTATATTAATCCAGCATCAAGCACTTGGAGAAAATATGTCGTTGGGCAACTAAAAGAGGTGTATGAAACCTATCCGATAGATGGATTCCACTTGGATATCAATACACTTTTTAGAAATGATCCAAATGGGCTTGTAGAAGGATTAACCTTTCCAGAGGGAAACATCCTGATGCATCAGGAATTAAGGGAGGCGATGCCGGGGATTGTGCTCGGTGGTGAAAATGTTCATGAAGGCACATTCTTCAATACGAACTTAGCGCAACGGTGGAGTCATGGTAATAAACAGCCACATCCCATCAGTTCTTTTCTATTTTCACCTTGGATAACCCCCTACGGTTTTCATGTCCCAAACCCAGACGGAGAGCCTGAACTCTATCAAAAATTTCAGGAGGCTTACGTAGTATGGAATGTTTTACCAACCATTCGGATCCGCGCACCTTGGATGCTGAGGGATCCACTCTTGGTTAAAACACACGGTTTCTTAAAAAGCGTCCGAAAGGGACAGAGTTGGGAACAGACGTGGAACATAGATATAGTAGGTATAGAGGTCCTAGCCGATATCAATGTCGATGGCGTTGTGAATGTGCTGGATATGGTGATGGTGGCACAACATATTGGCAGAGAGAAACCCGGCAATCCGAGGGTCGATGTCAATGGCGATGGTGTCATCAACATTTTGGATCTGGTAATCGTCGCACAACATATCCAGTAAACAATGAGAACACTTCTGACACAACACAAAGGAGATAAAGTTATGAGAAAGTTTTGTGCGAAATGTGTTTATATACTGATATTACAGTTTGTCTTAGTGGCTGCTGGGTTGGCAAACACTTTGACGGTTGATGAAGCGGGCAATGTCCTCGCGGAGACGGATCGATATCAGGTGCGCTTTAGAGATGGCGTGCTGATACATTTTCACAACAAACTCACACAGGAAACGTATACGCTACCATCTCAAGGTCCTTCAAATACACGAAGGGGTCTATTAATACAATATGAGGAAGGACGCTATGGAAGGGATGAACCTATAAATGAGCAGTGGGACGTAGAAACCAGAAGATTAGCACCCTTGGCTGTAGAAGTCGCGTATCACTCTGATTATAGAACAGATAAAACCGTGCGCCTGCGTATAGCAATAGATCCAGGGACCCAAGATTTAGTGATCCATCAGACTGGCACCTCGGCGTTTGGTGGGCTTATAGGTGTTATGTGGGGATGTGAATATCTCAATAGCCAGCAGGTTGACGTGATACTACCTGCCCATGGTGGTGAAGTCATTGATGCCTCCACTGAGATTCGTGATTGGGGTTTTAAGTATCCAGGGAAGTGGGAAGCACAACTTGCTATCCTGCAAGGTGGAGATGGTGGGTTCTTTGTGCGCAGCGCGGATACAACATTTCGGTTCAAAGAGGTCCGTTATCGGCGGAGTGCCGAACATTTTGGTGTCAGTTTTCAGACGGACAATTTCGCCCCCTTCCGAGAAAAGAATGAGATCACATCCGTTGAGTGGCAGTTGAACGTCTACCGAGGTGATTGGCATGTCCCGGCAGAGATTTACCGCAAGTGGATGGAAACTACTTTCCACCCCAAGCAGCCGCCGGTATGGGTGAGAGAACTTGAATTGGTTCTTTACCTGAATTTGAACGTAGATATTCTACCGATAGTAGCAGAGCATGTAAATCCTTCAACGACCTTGATATATCTGCTGGATTGGCGGCAGTTAAATCCAGACGGGAGTGAGATTCTCCCTGAGCACACACCCAAACCCGAATTTGGTGATTTTCTGGAAGCGGCGCATAGCTATGGGTTTCGGGTCATGCCCTTTGCAAATCCTGTAAGCTGTGAACCGAATCATCCGCTGTATTCAGAAGTTGAGCAGTTTCACCTTCGAGATCCAATCACAGGAAACAAACTTGGCTATAGATGGAATGATCCCTCATACCCATACTCAATGGCTTATATCAATCCAGCGTCAAGTATCTTCAGAAAGTATGTCGTTCAGCAACTAAAAACGGTGTATGAGACCTATCCTATAGATGGATTCCACTTGGATATCAATACACTTGTTAAAAATGATCCAAATGGGCTTATAGACGGATTAACCTGTGCAGAAGGTAATATCCTAACGCATAAGGAATTAAGGGAAGCAATGCCGGGAATTGTGCTCGGTGGTGAAAATGTTCATGAAGTCACGTTCTTCCATACGAACTTAGCACAACGGTGGAGTCGCCATAATAAACAACCGCACCCCATCAGTTCTTTTCTATTTTCAACTTGGACGATCCCCTACGGCTACCATGTGCCAAACCCAGACGGAGAACCTGAACTCTACCAACCATTTCAGGAGGCTTACATAGTATGGAATGTTTTACCAACCATCCGCATCCGCGCACCTTGGCTGTTGAGGGATCCACATATGGTTAAAACACAGGGTTTCTTGAGAAGTGTCCGAGAAGGGCAGAGTTGGGAACAGACGTGGAACATAGATATAGTAGGTATAGAGGTTCTAACCGATATCAATGTCGATGGCGTTGTGAATGTGCTGGATTTGATAATGGTGGCACAACATATTGGCAGAGAGAAACCCGGCAATCCGAGGGTCGATGTCAATGGCGATGGTGTGGTGAATATTTTGGATCTGGTCGTTGTCGCAAACGCTTTTGACCAGTAAAGGATACAATCATTCACACTGGTATCAGTTTCAGGCTACACACAAGAAACCCCTGAACATCGGTATTGCCCTGCGGTACCTGACACTCACAGATTGCAAGTTGTGCCCTTTACGAATCTTTCAAATTCCCTAATAGGTCGGTTATTTCCTCATGAATCTGTTCTTCAACTGACGGCAACAGTGCTAACCGATAGGGACCACTGAGGGCATGGTTCCGAGGTCCCGCTTCATAACCTGCCTTCAGCCCCAACTCGTAAGCGGCTCTGGTCGCAATATAGACCTCACTGCCGTTCGTGTATCCAAAAACGAAGGTGTGTGAGAACGGTGAGGTTTCGTCCGCAAAAAGTTGATACTCGGAAAAGAGTTCATGCGATACGGATAGGAAACAGAGCGTATCGCCGACAGCAAATGCACTTATTGGGAAGGGTAAGGTGCGTTTGTCGCCACTCTTAGCGACTTCTAACAGGGCAACAAAGCGTTCATCGTCAGGGAATTCTTTGATTAATTGCTCGCATTCCTCAACGGATGGCGGATCCCGGAACGGTAAACTGACCAGTTTTGAACACGCTTTCAGGGGGGCAGCAGGAACTTCCGTTGCTGTCTTTAACGCTTGGTGTGTTGCGAACGCGAGTGTGAATCCGGCGACATCGCACGCATCGAAACCCCCTCGTAACGGATACCCGTTGATGTCTGCGGCGCAGCCTTGTGCGAAGAGTAAAATGCTTTTCGGCTTTAACGCCAAGAAATTGCGCAGATGTTCAACGGCATAGCCGGGAAAATCTGCACCTATCTCCTCGCTCGACCAGTGGACAATCACTGGGTGCGCCGCATGAGAGAACAGCACTGCAATGATGTCTCCATTTGCGTCGTAAGCCCCTAACACGTCAACCCACGGCACAACGGAACCTTCTGGGTTGGGTGCCATGGTAATATAGCCCTCGTCATTCATTATGCGACGGTTATAGCCGACTTGGACAGGCGCACGTCCAACGCGTAAGGTCGCAGGCTCAAGCTTACCCACCGCATCTTTCACCAATTCAGCGAGACAGGTCGCCAACCATGCCTCAGATGCCTCTCTCATCTCCCGTCCGTCAACCCCGGGCGCGTTATGCGTATGGCTACAGTTAATGACAACATGCTCTGGCGGTATGCCTGTGGCACCTTGGATTGCTTCAAGCAGGATTTTGTTGTACTGGAGTGTAAACTGACCGTAGTCCGCCGTTACGATAGCAAGCTGTTTTTCACCATCGGCGAGCACCAGCACGCGCGAATACAACTCTGCGTAAACCTCAGGTCTGTCCTTAATGGAGGTAATGACAGTTTCTGCGGCACCCGCCATTAGGGTAGTCATTAGAAGTCTCCAGGTTCTGGCTGCGACGAGTCGTAAAGGGCAACGGCACGCGGAGTGTGCCTACTACCTTTAAGTTTCACGGCACGCGGAGTGTGCCTGCTACTATGTCAGATCCGCCAATTGCGGCATCACTTCGTTCTTGAGGAGTGTCATTGAGTTCAACCACTGTTCCTTGGGTTCCCACTCGTGTCCCATGGCGAGTAATACTCCAAAACCACCGACTTCGTCGTAGAGTTCACGTAAACGGTTTGCAACGTGATCTGGACTTCCAACAATCCACAAGGTATCTAACAGATGTTCAAGGCTCATGTCGGCGTCGTCCATATCGGGATCCGGTTTGAAGTTTCCTGGGCTAAATAAGTTAAACCAATAGTCCCTAAAATCGCGTCCGAGCGTGCCTTCAAGCGCCTCTTTGCGCGCCTGTTCGGTGGTATCCGCAACGTAGACTTCGCGGGCGATACGCCATGTGGAACGAGACGGCGATAACCCCGCCTTTTCCGCTCCCTCTTCAACCGCATCCCAATGCGTCTTGATAATAGGAACATGTGCGAGATTAATACTCATGGGGATCCAACCGCGTTCGCCAGCAAGCACGAGCGTATCGGATTTAGCAGACGACCCCGCCATTGCGATCGGCGGATGCGGTTTCTGGTAAGGCTTCATGTGGACACTGACAATGTTCGGACGGTCTTGGGGAATTTTAAATTCCCAGAAATCGCTCTTGTAGTGTCCGGGTTCCGGGTCTGTCCAAATCTTGAGTACGGCTTCGATTCCCTCCCGGGTCGACTGCCGTCTGTCCCCGTCCGCCAAGAACATCTCCGCATCGCTGGGTGTTGAACTCGATCCAACGCCCCAATGAAAGCGTCCGTGCGTTTGATGGTCAAGTTGCGCGATGCGATGCGCGACAACTGCAGGATTGTGTATCGGCATACAAGTAATCCCGGTGCCGAAGACGATGTTCTCTGTCATCGCAGCTGCTTTTGCGATAAAAAGGTCTGGAGACGGAATATTCTCCCACGTGAACGTAAAATGCTCACCAACATAAGCTTCTTTATAGCCCAACTCGTCCAGGACCACCATCTGCTCAATATCATGATCAAGCGTCTTGGTTGTATCACTGCCGGGTGGATGCAAAGGCATTGTGAAAAAACCGAGTTCCATTTTTTAATTTTTCCTTGCGGGGCAGTAACGGCATTTTGAACTTTGACGGTTTTCGCGTTAGAGTCGCCTGCGCCGTTGTTGCAGGCTTTCTAATTTTTCCTTGCGGAGGAACAGCGTGCGTTTAGACGTTGACGGTTTTCGAGTTAGAGTTGAAGAAACACCCAAGCAATACGCAGAAATACCTATCAAAAATACCCTGCGCCGTTGTTGCAGGCTACGCGCTTTGGATTACTTTTTCGTATGTTTCTAAATTTGACAAAATTGGTAGTGTCTGTTATTGTTTTTATTGGGTAAGAGATTACCATAAACCCAAATATTTTTCAAATATTTTCTATTTTTTATCAAAAGGAGAAAACCTCAGTATGCATGCGAGAATTTTCGCTTTAACGTCGGTTATTCTATCCGCTCTTCTAAGTATTTATCTATTAGGTTGCGAGCGTATCAGTTTCAACCGAAACGACACTAAAAATTGGCGTAATTCAACCGTCAAACACTTTCACTACTTTCAGTCAAGGTGCTGAAACTGCCCGCGTTCAGATTAATGAAAAAGGTGGCATGCTCGGTATGCAGGTAGAATTCATCAGTCGAAACAACCAACCTGTTGCAACTGAACCACCAACACCGGAAGCAAGCGTTCATGCGGCGAAGGAACTCATTGAGATAGAGAACGTTTTCGCACTCCTCGGTCCGATTTATTCCACGAATTCCGTCGAAGTCGGTCCAATCGCGCAGCAGGCACAGCGGCTTATGCTTCCCGGCTCCAGTGGCGCAAATGTACCAGCCGCAGGAGATCACATCTTTTTAATCACCGTCCCTAACCCATTCCAAGGAAAAGTGATGGCGAGTTTTGCGATGAATCCTGACGAACTCGGTGCCACAACAGCAGCGACAATTTATGAGGAACAGGCGTTTGAGGCGGCTTTTCAGGAAATCGGTGGAAAAATCGTCCACAACGGTGCCTATTCCGTTGGTGCGACCACATATAATGAACTCCTCACAGAGATTCAAGAGGTCTCCCCTGACGTTATCTTCTGTCCGGGTTTTCAGCCAGAAGTTCCACTATTGATAAAGGAAGCGCGAGAGATTGGCATCACAGCGACGTTTCTCGGTGGCAGTGCTTGGGACGATCGGGAACGCTTTCTTAGCATCTTAGATGATAACACTATATTGGACGGCAGTTATTATCCGACGAATTTCTCTGTAGCGACACAAGACGCAGATGTTCAAGAATTTGTAGGAAGTTACACGGCACTGTTCGGAAGTCCACCGGATGGCATCGCAGCGTCAGGTTACGATGCGATGCGACTTTTGGCAGGCGCGATAGAAAAAGCGGGTTCACTCGACCGTGTTGCCGTTCGCGATGCGTTCGCGGCAGTCAGTGGGTACAAAGGTGCTACAACCATTTCACATTACGATGAAAACCGTCACCCTGTCAAAAGCCTCACGATCCAAACAATCAGTGGTGGACAGATAGAGCACTATAAGGTTATAGAACCGTAACGCCTGAAGGATACAATGCCGCAACTGAACCCAACACGCCCAAAGGCTTTTTTGATTGACATGGATGGAACGCTCTATTTTAAGGGAAAACCTTGCCCCGGAGCGATCGAAACCGTCAACTACCTGCGTCAGGAGAAGTATCAACTCCGATTCCTGACGAACACGACCGCTAAAACCCCAAAGATGCTTCACGTCTATGAAGACGAAATTTTTAATGCGACGTACGCGTGTCTCCTCCACCTACGCTCACAGCCTGAAGCAAAGTGCCACTTTATGGTCGATGATGCCGTCAAAGCGTTTTCAAGGAGATTCCTATAGACGACGAGACTCCCGATTTTGTCGTAGTTGGGGACTACGGTGAAGGCTTTGATTTTCACGCCTTAAATCACGCTTTTCGCCTGCTGATGAACGGCGCGGAACTCATAGCACTACAGAAGGGTCTTTATTGGTTCTCTCCCGAAGGGATACGCTTAGACTGTGGGGCGTTCGTGACGCTTCTGGAGGCTGCTGCCGACAAAACAGCGACAATCATGGGCAAGCCGAGTGAAACGTTCTTTAAAACCGCGCTCGGTAATCTGCAACTCATCCCAAAGGATGTAATTGTGGTGGGCGATGACATTACCACCGACATCGTTGGGGCGGAAGGAATGAAGACGCGGAGTGTCCTTGTAAAGACTGGAAAATTTAAACCTGATCATTTGGAAAATCCCACTGCGAAACCGACGTGGGTGCTTGATAGTATCTCAGAGTTGCCGCAACTGTTTTAGCATAGTGTTCATCGCTTATTCCAAAGGTGTATTGAAGGCAGAACTTATGAAGCATCAATGCGTTCTTATCTTTAACCAAAGCACGTAGCCTGTAATGAAATGGAGGGTGGATTTATGGAAAGTACGCCAAATTTGAGACCCACGTTGGGTAACCGCAAGGAAAAATTAAAGTTCATTCAAATCGGACTCGTTGGGTGTGGGTGGGCAGGTTGTCGAGCTATCGAAGCTGCTAATGCGACCTCTCGACTGAATGTTATCGCTATCGCGGACCGTGATCCAACCCGTCGCGAACAAGCAGGTAATGACAACGCCGTGCCACATCGCTATGCTGACTATCGTGAACTCCTTGACAATCCCGACGTTGAAGCCGTCTATCTCGCGACTTCTCCTGATGGTAGGCTGCAGCAAGTTCTGGATACACTCAGTGCTGGTAAACACGTCTTAGTGCAAAAACCGCACGCAATCCGCGCCCCCGAAATATTAGAGATGGAGATGGCAGCACAACACGCAGGGAAAACACTGCAATTCTGCTACTTTATGCGCCACTTCCCGAACAACCGAAAGATTCGGCGCGCTGTGCTGAACGGGACGATCGGAGACTTGTATCACGCTCGCGTCTTCGGGAAATATAACTTCATACCACAGTTCGATGCCAACAGTCGATGGCTACACGTTTACGGACAGAAAGGCGGTTCGTTAGGGCAACACTATTCGCACGAACTCAATCTCACGTGGTGGTGGATGGGATGCCCGAAACCGATGTGGGCGTTTGCTGCGAAGCACGTGCTGTATCCGCAATATGATGGACCGGAGGGAGCGGCAGAGGACTATTTCACCGGCATCCTCGGATGCGAAGGCGGAAAAACCATCCAGATCGATTGTTCTCGGATGAGCCACTCCGACTCCGCCAGTGTCGTTGAACTTTACGGGACCACCGGTGCAATCACAAACGGCGGCATATCCCGATTTAAAGATGGCGAATTCGTTCGAGAAACTGTTGATGAACCGCTTGACATCGATCACGGTGAACTCCCTGAAGAGGTCCACGTCTTCTACTATGAACTCAACCACTTCGCCATGGCGATAGCAGGCGAAGTCGCACCAGATGTCTCAGCACCCGATGCGTACACCTTTATGCAAATCTTGGATGCGTTTTACGACAGTGCGAAAAGTGGCGAGAAAGTTTATATCGTCTCTTAACAGCAATTACGGAAATCGGGGAATCATCAAACTGGGAGGACACCACTATGCTGGAGTTTTCTGCGAATTAGCCTATAGCACTCATCTACAAAACTTACTGTTTCTTTAAATACGCTGTTGCAAAAGGCCGTTAGTTCGGTATTCCCACGAGGGACATTGGCGGGAAAAAATTCAGGATTGAAATGTAACTTGAAACTTGAGCCCTCCAAGGGACCTGAGAGGTCAAAAATAGTCGGAAAATCCACCAGATCGTTTATGTGATCATGTGTTAATTGATTCCTAATTTGCTTCGCAACATTGAAAGAGAAACCTATTTGGTCCGAATTGCCACTCCGGCTCACCAGATGAAAATTGCGTAAATATCGAGTCAGAAAGCCATTTGGTATTTTGTTTCCTAACGCCTGACGTATTTTTGAACCGTCACGATCATTTTTAAGCAGACCATAAACGATGTTAATGACTTTTGCGACACAATCGTCGGAACCAACGATATTAGAAAAGAAACCATGCAGAAGAATAAAAACAACCAACGGAAAAGTGTCAGGGCTCAACAGGTTAATTTGAACATGGAGGTTGTTATCCGAAAAATCAATTAACGGTTTCTGCTCTGTGGATCGAGAAAATCTGCTCATAATATAGGGAGTATAGTCCATACTCGCCATCAGATCCAGATAAAATCTTGCAGCGTTGAGTCGTTGATGGGTTGTTGGAATCAACTTTTGAATTTTGGTTTCGGCATCTTGAGCGGTTAAACCTACCGAGTCTTGGATTTTTCCATTTGTAGCAAGTTCCTCAATTTTTTGAAGGAGACTGGCTTCGTGCGTTAAATTTACCATTCTTCCCCTTCAAGAAATTCTTCATCTTCTTGTGCTAACCACTCAATTTCCCGTTGGGTCATATCTATAAGCCCTTCAGCAAACTGTTTAACAATCGGTGAATCCGTTCTGTCGCGCCACGCCTTGAGGTCGTTGATGCGTTTCACAAGATGTGGTGCTGGTTCGCCGAGATTTCTCGTGGAGACCCCCGAGGAGAGTGCAGTAGTGATTTCACCTCTTACTTGTTCATCTTCGTTACTCTTTATGAGAGCCAACTTCGCGAGAGAATAAAAGACCATATCTGCGTCGAATCCTCTCATCAGATAAGTAGCTTCCCTTATTAGTTCTAGGTCTCCTGAGTCCATCCATTCCTCAAAGAGTTTCCGCATTGCCGGATTAATTTTGACTTTGCTGCTACGCGGATCATCTCCACCGACCATAGATGTAAGCAATCTGGGTGCCTCAAATCTCAGCAGATTTGAGGACGTAAGGACCCAATCTCTTACGCGTTTCAAAGCTGCCAGTGCATTTTGATCACTCCAATCCACACCCTCAAACAGATAGTGTGGGCGATGCGGAACAGCATCATACTTAAACGATTCAGTATTATACTCGAACTTTTCAGAGCGATTAGATGCCGCCACTTTATAAGCAATTCGCTTCTCAAAAAATTTGATAACCCAGATCGGATCGTTCTTGAAGATGGCGTGGAGTGCTTGTTCAGCACCATAATCAATGTGTTCTAAATGCACACAATTAAACATTACCTGCTTGTATTTTTTCAGGTGTTCTTGTGGTGAGAACTTGAATTCTTGGTGGGTGAGCGCGTGGACGACCTGCCTCATAACCATAGGTGATTCATCGCTTGATAGTTTCACCAAAATCTCAAGGACAGTGTTTGCATCAACAGCATAGAAATTCGGAAGACTTTTGGTTATATCCCCCCGCAAGAGTTCATCTGGCGTTTTAGACAATTGATCTAAAATAGACAGATCTTCTTTTCCAACGCATCCGTCTGTTTTAATTCTCGATAGATAACTCCTTGCAACAATGCGTTTACCAAAGATGGTGTCCCGATTCAAGAGACTGTGAGTTGCCTCACTCGCTTTACCTTTGTCGACGTGGCGAATACCGCTGAGCAGTCCAGAGGCACAATGCGATTTTTCTGTCTGCCACTCAACAATGGAGTCCAGTAGATCAGAACCATAGGTAGGGTCGAGTTCACCGATGGACAGAAGCAGCGATGTCGCAGTTCCCGGATCCCACCCTTTTTCTGCCCAGATGCTGTCTCTGGAACTGCGGTGCTCCTTTCCTTTTTCGGCAATCTGTATACATTCCTGCATTAATTTTGAGAGTTGTGCGGGTGTGTATTTCTGAATATATTTTCTCAAGAACGCTTGGTTTTTTTCACGACTTTCACTCAGATCCCAGTCAGGGAATTTTCCAGTAAATTGGCGATAGAAGCAGTACCTTTCGTAATTTTCATGTTCGTGGAATTTCGCACGTAATTCCGCTGCCCGTTCTTTTGGAAATTCATTCACATATCTGTTTTCTGCATATCCCCGGAGACACTGATCCATTGCATTAAGAACAGTAAAATCGGACTCTTCTGAGATCCGATTCGCTAATATGTTGAAGAGTCGCTCTTGTTCTTCTTGTAATAGATCCTGGTCATTTTTTGACATTTCTCGCCGAGATGTGATTTCCAAAGGATTTATCGCTCGATTAATAGAATCTATTGCCTCTACTCTAATGGTACTATGTTGAGATATTCTCAGGCAATGCTCGATTAGGTCGATCGCCTTCGCTCTGAGTTGACTCAATTCAGGTGTATAATTTAAATGGCACCAACCAAACTTCAAAGAACTGCCTTCACTGAAAGTTTCACTGAAGTCCAGCACGAGAAGCGAATCAAGCGCGTTGAGTAGTGCCAAACTTAGCTTCGGGTTATCTTCTGTTTCCCACACCTCAAACACTCCAAGTGCTTTCGTTTGGAATACACTGGGTTTGCTCGTTTGGAAGCCTGTCATCCTTTTTAATAACTCTTGCGGTGAGTCATAATTGGGAACCTCCAAATCATCCATCAGAAGGAGCTTTTGGACTACCTCCAGCGTTTTCATAAACCCAGATAGTGTATTGACTGTTTTCTGCGCTTCTTTGGCAATTTTCCTTACCACGTCTTGATGGGTCCGTGTGGAGGTCCACCCGGTATAATGCTTTACATAGTCTTTCTTAGGATTATCCAAGATAATATTGAAAATTTGAGTCGCATCATCCGGACGAAAGTAACTGATACCTTTCATCTGGTCAAGGATATCCTCTCGAACAGCATTATCACCTTCCTGTGCTCGAATTTTAAGAGAAGCGACATGCTCATCAAGGAGACTTTTTTCACCAGTTATATTTTCCACGCGAGCAAGATTGATCACTACTTTGATGGGAAGAAGAGGCAAAAAATCATCCAACAGACTTTTGTGGAAAGAAGACGGTCTCCCATCGGAGAGAAAACACGCTTTCCGTAAGATATAATCACTGAGCACATCGGGAAAGACACGCTGTTTTCGCCCAAACTGAAGAAGCAAGCCGTATGCTCGCAGATCATCACGGTATTGCTCTATCTCATAAGGCTCCACTTTTAAGATTTCAGCCAATTTATCGCGTATTCGGTTGTCTTCTGTGTCAATGGATGCAATCCCGCTAAGCCAGTCCAGCAATTTTCGGTGCCGCTTGTCGGATCTTGGCAGATGTTTGCTGAAGATATCATTAAGATAGGATTCAAACGTAAGTTCAATCAATTCGTCTTTTGTTAAGTTTCTCAGCTCGACTCCCATATTGAGTAGATCTATCACCATGACAGCAATTAATGGCGTATCCCGTCCAATCCGTGTTAATCCAGCCAAGAGGGATCCGTCGGGTATCTGCGCGTAAGTGCGGATAAATTCCTTGGTTTTCTCCAATGAAAGTTTCGTTATTTTGAGATCTTCAATGGCACCATCTGGTAAGGCAGCCAAGAAATTGCCCTTCAGAGTGGCTTTAAACGGCTCCCGTGTTATGAGAACGACTTTTGATTCGCTGTATTCAGAACTATTCATTACTATTCTGATACCACCGAGGTTATCAAGAAAATCGTGAGCATCATCTACAAAAAAGATGTACTTACGATTGGGCGGAATGTCCGCTAAGGCACTTTCAAAACTGTCCGCAGCCATTTGAACAAAGAGAGGCTCATAATCTATGTGCTCTTGTTCGACTGTCTTTGCAAACTCAATAGCGATCTTGGTTTTTCCAATGCCGCCGCTACCGTATACCATGAATAGTCTTTTCTCTGGATCTTGAACAAAGGTTTGGAATTGACTAATTTCATCCTCTCGTCCGAAAGTTTCATAGTCGTATCTTAACAGTTGATGTTTACCTGCAATTTGACTTCGGAACATGTCCTGCCAAGAAAGAAACACAGGTAGATGGGGATCTCGAAATGAATTTAAGAGGTATGAAAACTCATCGGTCATCGTGATGAGGTCTTCTGCATCCCAACAGATTAACGAAAAGGTGTATCCTTTCTCGTTTTTAATGTCCTCAATTTTACGCTTGTTACCAGCAGTAAGCAAAGTACTGGTCATGAGGACATAGTGATCACACTGCAACGCATCGGCTTTGTCAAGTTCGCCTTTTTTGTATTTGCTACCTTTCATTTGGGAAATGAGTTGGTTACGGGCACGCCCCTTATCCATCGTTGGGTCAAAGAATTTATACTGGAAGATCCAGGTACCATCTTTTTCCTTATAATGCCCAGTATAATCCGCGTCAATGCCACCATCGCGTCCCGGCGCGTCGTAGACTTTTACGAAGGAGGACACTTCCTTTTTCAGGAACAGGTTGCAGAATCGATCAAAGTCTGCTTTTGTTTTTATGTAGTCTGATAACACTTTTTTCATTGGAGTTCCCCCTTGATAGCGGCAGAAGGTTGAACAGCGGGACAAGTATGTTTTCTCAAAATCATTTTAGTACACCAACAATGCTTGATAGCAATATGTTAGCATATTTTATTGCAGAGGTCAAATTGTTTTCGCTGATGAGGTTCAAGAATTTAATAACATTTGACAAAAACGCACCCCTCTGATAATCTATGGCAAAACTGATGATAGATACCACTAATAGGGAACACTCCGATGTATAAAACAGCGATGTTAGGGTGCGGGGGGCGTGCCCGTGGGCACGCAGATGCGTATCGTTTCGTCAAACGCGGGAAACTCGCCGCAATCTGCGATATGGACGCAGAACGACTTAACAATTTTGGGGAGGAATTCGGTATCTCTTCACGCTACACTGACTTCGACGAGATGCTTGAAAAAGAGAAGCCCGATGTCCTCCACATCGTCACAAGCCCCGTGGTTCCAAATGGCAGCGAACGGATCCGGTATCCGTTGATGAAACAGGCATCCGACCACGGTGTTCCTGCGGCGATTATTGAGAAGCCCGTTGCTGTTGAAGGCGAGGATTGGAAACAGATTGCGGGATTAGCGGAAGAGACACAAACGAAATTTGTCGTCAATACACAACTCGACTTCCACCCGAAAAACTTGGAATTGAAACGGGATGTCGCGGAAGGACGTATCGGCGAAATTAAGTTTATTGACGCGAGCGCACGTAGTAGAACTGCCGAGCAAGGAGGACATGTACTACAGTTAGTGTCCTCATACATTGACAACTCCCGCCCCGTCCGTGTTCTCGGACAAGTCGCTGGAAGCGAGGATTTAGATTCTACCGCTGGGCATCCGTCTCCGACACATGCTGTCGGGCATGCTCTGTATGAGAACGGTGTCCACGTCTCTCTTGCATTTGGAACAGGGATGGCACAAAAGGTGTCCGACGATTCGGGTATCTACGGGCACAAACGTGTTTTTGTTGCTGGGACGAAAGGCTTTGTGCATTGGCGGTTCAGCAGTTGGGAACGCTCAACGTTGGAGGGTGGTTATGAGGGCGGTCCGCTTAACTATGGAGAACAAGATGTTGTTGCGCAGGGTAACTTCACCGAAGCCATTTTTGATTGGTTAGCCGATGAGAACAGTGTGCATCCGACGCATCTCAAGCAATCGCTCGCTGAGTCTAACCTTATCTTAGGGATGTACTACAGCGGGATAACAAACGAGATTATCGAACTCCCGTTTGAACCGCCCGATGGACTCATGGACATGCTTCAAGAAAAGTTGTAATTTTGAAATAAATTTGTACTGGATGGGTCGAAGTTTCCGTGCTTTGTCCCGCCTTATGTTTTGGTGCGCTGCTGGCGTGCCATCGTTAAATATTAGAGGAGACAACCTCATGTATAAAACTGCGTTCTTAGGGTGCGGCGGTCGTGCCCGTGCGCACGCGAGTGCTTACCGCTACGTCAAACGCGGCAAAATCGCCGCGATTTGTGATATGAACACAGAGTTGCTCAACAATTTTGGAGACGACTTCGGTGTCTCTTCACGCTACACCGACCTTGACGAAATGCTTGAAAAAGAGAAACCCGATGTTCTCCACATTGTTACGGCACCGGTGTTACGGGGCACCAGCGAACGGATCCGGTATCCACTGATGAAACAAGCCTCGGATGCCAGGGTGCCAGCAGCGATCGTTGAGAAACCGATTGCCGTTGAAAGCGAGGATTGGAAACAGATCGCAGGTTTGGCAGAAGAGACAGAAACCAAATTCGTCGTCAATACACAACTCAACTTCCATCCACAAAACCTCGAATTAAAAGCGGATGTCTCGGCAGGTCGTATTGGTGAAATTAAATTTATTGATGCCAGCGCACGCAGCACGCCGGTCGACCAAGCACCCCACGTGCTTCAGTTGGTATCCTCATATATCGACAATTCGCGCCCCGTCCGCGTCCTTGGACAGATCGCAGGGAAAGAGCAGTTAGATTCGGCACAACCTTCTCCGATGCATGCCGCTGGCCACGTTTTGTATGAAAACGGGTTGCATGTCTCTGTTGCGTTTGGCACGGGTATGGGCACATTAGCGTCCGACAGTGAGAGCACTGTCGCACACAAACGGGTCTTCGTCGTAGGAACGAAAGGATTTGTGCATTGGCGGTTCAGCAGTTGGGAACGCGCAACACCGGAAGGTGGTTATGAAGGCGGTCCACTCAACTACGGAGAACAGGACATCGCCGCACAAGGGAACCTCACCGAAGCCGTTTTCGACTGGCTTGCTGATGAGAATAAGGTGCATCCGACGCATCTCCAGCAATCCCTTGCGGAATTCAATCTGCTTCTGGGTATTTACTATAGCGGAATAACAAACGAAATTATCGATCTACCTTTTGAACCCCCCGACGGATTAATGGATTCCCTCCGGGAAAAATTGTAAACCCACTCCGAATTCAGACGGAATCTTTAGAGGAGACCTTTCCATGTATAAAACTGCAATGTTAGGCTGCGGCGGTCGTGCCCGTGCGCATGCAGATGCCTATCGCTTCGTCAAAAACGGCAAACTCGCCGCAATCTGTGATATGAACACAGAGTTGCTCAACAGTTTCGGTGAGGATTTCGGTATCCCTTCACGCTACACCGACCTCGATGAGATGCTTGCAAAAGAGAAACCCGATGTCCTCCATATCGTCACGGCACCGGTGTTACGGGGCACCAATCAACGGATTCGGTACTCGCTGATGAAACAAGCCTCGGATGCCGGGGTGCCAGCGGCGATCGTCGAAAAACCGATTGCTGTCGAAAGCGAGGATTGGAAGCAGCTTGCAGGCTTAGCAGAGGAGACAGAAACCAAATTCGTCGTTAACACACAACTTAACTTCCATCCGAAAAACTTGGAGTTGAAACGGGATGTCGCAGAAGGTAGAATCGGCGACATCAAATTCATTGATGCCAGCGCACGCAGCACGCCGGTCGACCAAGCACCGCATGTATTGCAACTCGTCTCTTCCTATATCGACAATTCGCGTCCGGTGCGGGTACTCGGACAGGTTTCTGGTGCTCAGGATTTAGACTCTACTCAGCCTTCACCTATGCACGCTGCTGCTCAGGCACTCTATGCAAACGGTCTTCACGTCTCTCTCGCATTCGGGACAGGTGTAGGGCAGAAAGTGCCGAAAGAGCCGGATGCGGGGAATCACACCCACAAACGGGTCTTTGTCGTCGGCACGAAAGGCTTCGTGCATTGGAGATTTAGCAGTTGGGAACGCGCAACACCAGCCGGTGGTTACGAAAGCGGTCCATTGGAGTACGGGGAACAGGATGTCGTCGCACAGGGTAACCTCACCGAAGCCGTTTTTGATTGGCTCGATGATGAGAACAATGTGCATCCGACGCATCTCAAGCAATCCCTTGCAGAGTTCAACCTACTTTTGGGAATTTACTACAGCGGGGTAACGAACCAGATTATTGACCTCCCGTTTGAACCGCCCGATGGGTTGATTGATATACTCCGAGAGAAACTATAATCAGATGATTAAAATTTCATTTATCTTGAGTTGACTTTAGAATATTAAAGGAGACATTTTTGTGTATAAAACCGCAATGTTAGGGTGTGGTGGCCGTGCGCGCGCACACGCAGATGCCTATCGCTTCGTCAAAAACGGCAAACTCGCCGCAATCTGTGATATGAACACAGAGTTACTCAACAAATTCGGGGATGACTTCGGCATATCATCTCGTTACACCGACTTGGACGAGATGCTCGAAAAAGAGAAGCCCGATGTCCTTCATATCGTCACTGCGCCAGTGCTACGGGGTAGCAACGAGCGTATCCGCTATCCGTTGATGAAACAAGCCTCGGATGCTGGGGTACCAGCGGCGATCATCGAAAAACCGATTGCCGTCGAAAGCGAGGACTGGAAGCAAATTTCGGGGCTTTCCAAAGAAACGAAAACGAAATTCGTTGTCAACACGCAACTCAACTTCCATCCACAAAATCTGGAATTAAAGCGGGATGTTTCAGATGGTCGCATCGGCGATATCAAGCTCATTGATGCGAGTGCAAGGAGCACCCCTGTCGATCAGGGGCCGCATGTGCTGCAGTTGGTATCTTCCTATATCGATAACTCCCGTCCGGTGCGAGTTCTCGGACAAATCTCCGGTGCCGAACACTTAGATTCAGCGCAACCCTCTCCGCAATATGCGAGTGCGCGTGTCCAGTACGAGAACGGACTTCATGTCTCCGTTGCGTTCGGGACTGCCATCGCACCGACTGCCTCCGACGATCCGGTTGTCTTTTTCCACAAACGCGTCTTTGTCGTTGGAACAAAAGGTTTCGTGCATTGGCGGTTTAGCAGTTGGGAACGCTCAACTCCAGAAAATGGTTATGAAGGGGGTCCACTTAGCTACGGAGAACAGGATGTCGTCGCACAGGGCAATCTTACAGAGGCAGTCTTTGATTGGCTCGACGACGAGAGCAAGGTGCATCCGACCCATCTTGAGCAATCCCTTGCAGAGTTCAATCTGCTTTTGGGAATTTACTACAGTGGTATCACGAACGAAGTGATTGAGCTTCCCTTCGATCCACCGGATGGGCTCATGGATAAACTGAGAGCCAAACTATAAGGCAGATTTTGTCCTTTTTGGCACCTCATGCTCCTTTCCACGCGAAGGCGAGGCTTTGTGCCTCGCCATACACTCGCTAAACGGAGGCATAACCATGTCCCTTTCAAAAATTGTGTGTCTAACCTATCTCCTGTTTGGCATCGTCAATCTCACAGCAAATGCCGAATTGGTAGCCTACTGGTCTTTTGACAAGGCAGACGGTGTAGATGACCTAACCGGAAACGGTCACGACGGCAACATCCACGGGAATCCGAAGGCAGTCGCCGGAAAGTTCGGTGAAGCGTTAGCGTTTAACGGTAGTACCGACTACGTTGAGATTCCCGACGCGCCAGCAATCTCCGAACTCGAAGCGTTGTCTATGGCTGCGTGGATTCAGCCACTAAAACTCGGTTCATGGGTCGCGGTTGCTGAGAAGGGTATTCACCTTAACTGGAGTTACGGATTCTTCATTGAACCCGACGGGACACTCTCCTTTGAAGTCTCTACCGGTCCCGGCAACAATCTCGTCTGTTGCGTCGGCAATGTCGCCCTTGAAATTGGAAAATGGCACCACATCTTCGGTTCATACGACGGCAAATCCGTAAAGGCTTACGTTGACGGAAAACTGGAAGGTGAGATGCCGGGTGCTGATGCCGTCCATATGACTGAAGGGTTGCCTTTCACCATTGGCAGTCGCAACGGTCAGAACCATTTTGGCGGTGCCGTTGATGAAGTGGCATTCTGGGACGAAGCCATCTCTGTTGAGGACTCTATGGACCCGCTCCCTGTGAAACCGGGACGCAAACTCACAACGACTTGGGGAGTAATAAAAAGACTCCGTTAAAAACAATGGAAACGAATCCTGAAAAATTTGCGGAACAGGGTTACCTTGTTGTTGAATCAGCACTACCTGAATCAGACCTTGCTCCGTTAATCACTGCTGTCTCTGAAGTCGTCAATACACGAGCCATCGAACTCTATAAAGAAGGGGTTATCTCGGATACTTATGAAGAGATGCCTTTTGAACGTCGTTGGCATGCTGTTCTAAAGGCGTGCGGCAGAGAAAATGAGGTATTTGGTTGGCATACACTCGTTTTTAGCGAAGCACTCTTCAATCTGATAACCCATCAGAAAGTACTGGATGTCTTGGAATCGCTCATCGGAAGTGATATTCAGTTCAACGGCGATTTTTGGGTGCGTCCGAAACTCCCGAACGAAAAACTGACGACGCTCCCTTGGCATCAGGACAGCGCGTATATGCCCGATACCGAAAACGACACACATTTGACTGTTTGGCTCCCGCTCGTGGATGTTAAATTGGAGAATGGTCCCCTACAATTCCTACCGGGAAGCCATAAGTCAGGCTTACAAACCTATCACAGGGTGCCGGGCGAGACATTTGCTGTCCCAGTCCTCTCTCCCACCTCATCTGATACCGACATCGATACCTTAGAGATGCAGAGAGGTGATCTGCTCGTTTTTAACAATCTGGTCTTCCATCGGTCATTAGTCAATCATAGCGACAGCATCCGCTGGTCGACAGATTTTCGGTTCAGCCGCACTGGTACTCCGCTAAACGGACTCTGGCACGAAGCGATAGCCTGTTCAGTTCGCGAGCGTGAAAGCAGACAGTGCCCTACGTCATGGCAGATGTGGCGCGCCCAATGGGTAGTCAGTCCCCACAAAGACAGATTCGTTTAATTCTCCGATCAAGATTTCCAGTCTTAAAAAAATGAGGTTGTTTCTCCAGATTTTTTATGCTATAATTTAAAGTATACACAGAGTAAGAAATGTCTTGGAAGAATCGGGAATACCTAAGGCTTATCGGTTCTTCTGGCAACACATAGGAGGTTGCTTTGTTCAATCCAAGAGTTATTACAGTTATCCTCAGTGCGCTGCTCATATTGGGTAGCAGCATGCTGAGTTACGCAGAAATCACCGAAGATATGATTGCGGCAGCATGGCTGTTTGAGGGCGATGCCGCAGATGTGTCTGGAAACGGGTTTGATGGTGAGGTAGAAGGTGGAAACTTTGTCGGCGGGAAATTCGGTGACGCAATCGAACTCGACGGCGCAGGCGACTGGGTCGAAATCCCGAAACGGATCGGTGAATTTGAAGAAATTACCTTCGCACATTGGGTCAAATCTACTGGACGTGAGGGAGCATGGCGTGTTTTCTTCAACGTCAACGGTTGGAAAGCCGGGGACATCCACTACCAGATGCACCCGAATAATAAAGTCGAGTTCTCGATTCACAGTAATCCGGGTGGGAACGATACCTTTGCAAACTATATGTTAGCAGGCGATGAGATGGACAAATGGGTCCATATCGCAACCGCCTACAGTGCAAAGGAAAAGAAAATCCGCTTTTTCGTTAACGGCGAACTCGATATTGAAAACGATTGGGGTGGAAACCCGGGTGTACTCGATCCTGCCCGAATCGGCGACTGGAACCAATCCCGGCAATGGGAAGGGCTGCTCGACGAGTTCATCATCTTCAATACTTTCCTTGACGAAGATGACGTTCAAGCGGTCATGAATGATGGATTTGAAACGACGCTCGCCGTAGATGCCAAACAGAAGTTGGCTATCACGTGGGGCAGTCTGAAAAAGTAGGGGAGAAGCGATCACTGAATCGCGCCTCCTAAAAGGAAATAAATATGTTTATGGCAAAACGGTATCTGAATTACACACTCACTGCAATTATTGCCATAACGCTCAGCTTCGCGATGACAACAGCAAGCTATGCGGCGTTTGATGAAGGCGATATTGCGGGGATGTGGACCTTTGAAGAAGGTAAAGGTAAAGAGGTAAAAGATCTTTCCGGTAACGACACCCACGGTGAATTTGTCGGCGATCTGAAATGGGTGGATGGCAAATTCGGCGGTGGATTGGAATTTGACGGGGCAGACACTTGGGTTAAACTCGGCACGAAGGGCGAAGATAAAACATTAGCCGCCTTGGATTTCAAAGACTCCGATGGGTTCTCAATCCATTCTTGGGTCTACGCAGCAGAGGACCCGACTGGCAAATGTGTGGTATGGAAAGGGCTTGGTTGTTCAACCTGGTCGCAGTTTTTACTTGGAACAGGTGCCCATGAAAACGGTGAAAATAGCACGCAGGCAGCGTTCCACATCCGTGTTGCCAACGGTGGCGCGAAACTTGAAGTCCTCGGAGATAAACTTCAAGGTAGAGAGTGGATCCACCTTGTGGGTACATGGGACGGATCGCAACTGCATGTCTACGTCAACGGTAAACTACAGAACTCCGAAGATGCAAAAGGACCGCCGTGGGCATCTCCCGAAGAGGTCTACATCGGTGCGGACCCGGGCTGTGGCAAACGCTGTCAGTGGAACGGTATCATTGACGAAGTTGTTATCTTCGACACGGTGCTCTCTGATGATGACGTGACAAAACTCGGTGAAGGCATTGAAGGTGCGTTAGCCGTTGATGCCGCTGGAAAAATAGCGACGACTTGGGGTTCACTCAAATCCTCCCAATAGATACGCCTCGAAAAGCGCACTATACACAGTAGATTGAACATGAGATGTCCACCAAGCTGAGGTGGGCATCTCCTCCTTCGTTATATCCCGAAGGAGAATCTCAATCTGAAACCCTCATTGACGATGTGGAAGTCTTTGATACAGGTGGTTCAAGTCTCGCCATCGAACCACGCGACAAGCTTACGATCACATGGGGAAGGTTGAAAGCACCATAGTAGTTTCCCATACCCCATTAAAAAACCAGAGACAGCGTAAAGGACGCACGAAACATGGATTTAGGATTGCGTGGCAAACGTGCAATCGTTACCGGCGGTAGCCGAGGCATAGGTAGGCAGTGTGCCCTCGCACTCGCACGAGAAGGCGTTCACGTCTGCATTGCTGCCCGAACTCACGACGCACTCAATCAAACACTCTCGGCACTTGAGCAGGCTGGATCCGAGGGACATGCTGTCGCAGGCGATCTAAATATACCCGCGAATTGTGAGAAGGTGGTGCAGGAGACAGTGGATCGCTTTGGCGGTATTGACATCCTCGTCAATAATGTCGGTGCCGCTCGGAATGCCGATATTTTGGAACTGACACCTAACCTGATTGATGAAGCTCTTTCACTGAAAACCTATAGTTACCTTCGAATGTCTCAATTGGTTATTCCTTACATGAAGGAAAACCGATGGGGACGCATCATCAATGTCGCAGGTTCAGCCGGTACAAGCCCGACTCGTGGCAACATACCGACTGGGGCTGCTAACATCACTATTCTTAACATTACACGTGCGCTCTCTGATGCTGTCGCAGGTGACGGCATTTTGGTAAATACCGTTTGTCCGGGATTGACGAACACCGGTCGAGCACGCACGCAGCAAGGTGTAAGAGCGGAGCGTGAGGGACGCGATGTTGAAGCGTTGTTGGCGGAACTCGGACAAGAACTCCCTGCGGGGCGGATTGCAGAACCCGAAGAGGTTGCAAATGTTGTAACCTTCTTAGCCTCTGACGCCTGCTCCTACATGTTTGGGAGCGCGCTTTATATGGATGGTGGTAAACGCCGTTCAACACCATAAGGGTATCAAAATCTGGACAGAGACGATTGCTTTCCCGACATCAGGTCAAACAAAAAAAGAATTACTGTGAAGGAGGTTGTTGAAATGAAAACTGTTAAGAGTTTATCAACCCACAAATCTCTCCTCTCCATACTGGTGTGTGTTGCTATTTTCGCATGGACTTCCACCAGTTTTGGCGAAGTTTTATACCTCGACGATTTTGAAGACGGGAAAATTGACGGAAAATATGAATTTAAAAACCATGACGGCGATTGGGTAGAAAAAGGGGGCGTTATCAGTCAAACGCATGAAGCACCTGGAGATCACACTTATCTCGTTCTTGATGGTGGTTTTCCAGAACCACATACCGGTTTAGTGATGATTCGCGTTGATGATTGGGGAGACGGCGACCTTGCCCGGTGTGGACTCGGATTCCGTCTTGATCCAGGAGATGCCTCCGGTTACGCCTTCCTGATCCATCATTTTCTCAACAACATGGAGTTCCTCAATGACCATCTCGCCTGGAAACAGAATGACACCGAACCGCCTTTCGGAGAAATAGAACTCGGTACATGGTACTGGATGAAGGCTGAGATATCCGATAAAGGGTTTACCGGTAAAATCTGGGAAGAAGGCAAAGATGAACCCAAAGACTGGCTTCTTGAAAGTAAACTTGACTTTGGAAACGTCAGACCTGAGAGCGGGCAAGTTGGGCTCAACGGTGGTTCAAGCAGAGGCGCGCCTGCGCTGACCATTGTCTCATTTGACAATTGGGCTATCTGCGAGACTGCTGACGAGTGTACACCGGACGAAATCCTCGCTGTTCAAGCCACTGGCAAACTTCCAACCGTTTGGGGCGCGCTCAAAGCACGCTACTAATATAATTTACTGGTTATCGGTAACAAGAGGGTTCTGTTAACCAGAGTCCTCTTTAACTGATAACTGACAACCGAAGACAATTAACGCTGGCAACTACTTATAACGTGGATTCATATCCACATACACACTAATGTATGGGAACAATTTTACTTGTCATTTTCGGGATCGTCATCTTTGTTGCATGTATCCTGATTTTCTTCCAAATTTTGCAAGCAATTTTCGTCTTCCTATTTTCCGTCGCCTTGTTCATCATTGTTGTTGGCGGCGCGTTTCTGATTCTCAGGAAAATCTACAGAGGATAGAAGATACTCCCACGTAAGGAGACCTCGCTTGCACGTTTCCCACACATAAAAGTATCAAAGGAGATTCACTAATGCTGAAAAAGGTTCTTCTTTTTTCACTAATTCTGACTATCAGTTTTATCGGAACTCACCTCTCCGCTCAAATCGTCGAAGATGGACTGGTCAGTTATTGGAGTTTCGATGCCAACAATGTTGACGGAAAAACCGTTAAGGACGGAACCGGCAATTATAACGGCTCTATCAAGGGAAATGTGAAAAAAGTCGCTGGTAAAATCGGCGATGCATTGGAGTTCGACGGAAACGAGACAAATTTTGTCGAAATCGACAGTCCAGAAGCGTTTGATTTCAACGCCGATTTCACTTGGTCGGCATGGGTAAAAACCGATAATTCTGGTCCCGGCGTCATCTTCGCCAAAACAGGCGGTCCCGGTACTGATGATAAGGGTCCCAAAACCTTATGGCTTCGCAATAGCGTCCTTAACCTCGACACCGGCTGGGTCGGCAACGTCGAAGACTTAGGAAATACCATCGACGATAACAAATGGCATCACATCGCTGTCGCAGGGACACCCGAAGATAGTAAGGTTCAATTTTTCGTTGATGGCGAAGCAACGACCGAGGGCGTGCTTAACCTCGCCCAATTCCCAGAAGATGAATGGGCAAGTATTCACATGTTTATCGGTTTAGATGGGAGAGCCGACGGTGAATTCGGTGTTTTCACCGGTATCATAGACGAATTCAGCATCTATGATCGAGTCCTTGACGAAGCCGAAGTCGATCAGAATTTTAAATCTGATACGGGACTTGCAGTTGAACCCAACGACAAACTTGCTGTGACATGGGGGACTCTCAAAGCACACCGATAAGACACTATACACTTCGTAGGCACGTCTCCAGACGTGCCTACCCGACTTTTTTATACAGGCAGCAAAATGAATGTCGAGAACCGAACCATCTTTGAAGGTGACAATTTGCATGTGCTTCGCGGTCTTGACGCTGATACGATTGATCTGATTTATCTCGACCCACCTTTCAACTCCAACCGAACTTTTGAAGCACCGACAGAGAGCGAAGCAGCAGGCGCAGCATTCAAAGACTCCTGGACGCAAAATGATTTAGATAGCGCGTGGCACGGTGAACTGGCAGAGAAAGCACCCGATCTTTACCACGCCATCAGTACCACTGAATTCACTCACGGAAAGTCCATGAAAGCCTATCTGATTATGATGGGTATCCGGATGCTGGAGATGTATCGAATCCTGAAACCGACAGGAACCCTCTATCTCCATTGCGATGACAACGCCAGTCACTACCTGAAAATGATGATGGATGGCATTTTCGGGAGAGACAATTTTAGGAACGAGATCGTTTGGCAAAGGGCTGTAACCAGCAAAGGGAATCTCAAAAAAGGATTGGCGCGAGACTCCGATCTTATTCTCCGGTATTCAAAAAGCAACGATTTCGTGTGGAATCCTGATGCTGTCACGATCCCCTACGATATGCGGGACCTCGACGAAAAAACCAAACGTCAATATTATTACGTTGAACCCGGCACCGGACGCCTTGTATCGCATACTTCTATCACCGCTCAGACGCAGGACCCCGATTCTCATCTCACCTATGAGGTGATGGGCATCACCCGAACATGGCGGTGGGCAGAACCGCGGATGCGAAAGGAGATCGAAGCCGGACGCGTCGTGCAAACACGCCCCGGAAACGTTCCCCGATACAAACGGTATCTTGATGAACAGAAAGGTAAAACGCTGAATAATATCTGGGTAGATATTCCTAACTTAACGGCACGAAATAAAGAACGAATCGGGTATCCCACACAGAAACCTATCGCTTTGTTGGAGCGAATTATTCGTGCCAGCAGTAATCCGGGGGACATGGTGCTCGATCCTTTCTGCGGATGTGCTACCACATGTATTGCCGCAGAACGACTACAACGCCACTGGGTCGGTATCGATTTAAGCCCTAAATCTTTCAAACTGGCGAAAACTCGTCTTGAACAGCACGGTATTATCAAGGAGATCATCCACCAAAAGGGTGCTCCTAAACTTTACCAGCAGGATCGAACCTGTAAACACAGGCTGTTTGGACTTCAGGAAGGCAAATGCAACACCTGTCAAACATTATCCCCTTTTCGCAATATGACAATCGACGCTATTGTAGCGCAATCCAAAGGAGACACTGATACTCCTGATAACCTTCAGTTGTTGTGCAGCGCGTGCAAATGGATGAAGAGGCGCGGCACACAGGATTAACTGGTTCAGACATTGAAAAACGAAGGAATGTTACCATGAAAAAACTTATGAATTTCGGTAAGGTTGCAGGCAGATTGATAGCAGCTGCTACGCTGATATTCTTCTTAACGCACCTTACAGCGGTTGCAAAGCGTGATAAACAGTACGTCGCCAAACAAATCACGAACCTTAAAGTAGACGGCAATCTCGGTGAATGGGAACGTGCCGAAGCCGTTGCCTTTGATGAACTGAAAGATGTGGGGGCAGGTCTTCCTAAAGCCAGTGATTTCACGGGACAAGGCAAAGTCGCGTGGAGTGCCAAAGATCCAACCCGTATCTATTTCGCTGTTGAAATCACAGACGACAAACTCCAAGATATTAACCCCCCTGATGCCACCTGGTGGAACGATGACAGCGTCGAATTTATGTTTGATTTTGACAATGGTATGGTCAGAGAGAGCCTCGTTCAGTGGACGCTCGGCGCGAATGGCAAGGACTTATCCGCTGCAGCAGGCAAGGAAAATACCGAATGGGTGCTGGTCAATAAAGGAAACGATTACATCTATGAAGTTGCTATCGATCCGACGAAGCCGCGGGGTAACCCGCAGTTTGCTAATCCCGGGAAAGGTAAAGATTTCAAAGCGAAAGATGGATTGACCATCGGACTTAGCTTCCACGCGAACGATTGTGAGGGCGGTAGCCGCGAACATCAGATCGGATGGATGCCGGGCGGTGCCTGGGATGCCCTCTTCTACGGCGACCTAATTTTTGACGACGAAGTATTAGCCGTTGAACCTTCAGGTAAACTTGCTTTAACGTGGGGTGCCTTAAAACAGTAAGGTTACAAGCGGATCAAGTGTACCTACAAAGCATCCGTATCAACACTCTAACTAAGACACCGAGCCTAATCAGAAACCGTAATTCTTTCTAATTGCTTGGACCACGCTTGGCGACATATTAAATATGCCAAAACCTAACGCTTCTTTTACATCTGGAATTACGTTCCGCGCGCTCCTGATTGGCACCCTCCTCGTTATCGGGAACGCCTACTGGCTCGCCTACGCGGCGGAAATGATCCAGCCGCAGTTCCTCCTCAACTTCGTCTCGCTTTTTTTTAACGCGCTTTTCACTCTTTTCGCCGTTATCGCTTTCAACCTCGTTTGGAAAAAACTTTCGCCGCGCAACGCGCTGACTGCACAAGAACTCCTCGTTATCTATATTATGGTCGTCATGGTATCAACGATCGGCGGTCATTCCATGATGACGTTCCTGATCGGCACACTCGCCCATCCGTTCCGGTTCGCTACTATCGAAAACGAATGGTCATCTCTCTTTTGGCGTTACATTCCGACATGGTTTGTGCCTGAAGACTATGCACTGGATGCCTACTTTAAGGGAGGCTTGAGTTTTTATCTTCCAAAGCATCTACGCGGCTGGATGGTTCCGATCCTCGTCTGGACAGGATTTGTCGCGCTCCTCTGGTTCACACTAATATGTCTCAATAGCATCATCCGCGTTCAGTGGACGGAGCGCGAAAAGTTGGCATACCCGATCATCCAACTACCGCTTCAGATGGCGCAGGGTCGGAAAAGTTTTTACAGAAACAGCACGATGTGGATAGGCTTTTCGGTCGCTGCGTTTATTGAACTCCTTGCAGGATTAAGCCACCTATTCCCTCAAGTTCCCGCTATTCAGTTGAGTTCTTATTCTATTACGCACTTGTTCACGGACAAGCCTTGGAACGCTGTCGGGTGGGTGCCTTTATCTATCTATCCGTTTATTATAGGACTCACATTTTTTGTCCCGTTGGACATCTCGATGTCCGCATGGTTCTTCTACCTGTTTGGTAAAGCGGAACGAGTGGTTCGCATGGGGATGTTAGGTGAAGGTGAACTCTATTTTGCAGAGCGGGCAGGTGGCGCATGGCTTGCAGTCGGTATCTTGGCACTGTGGGGAACCCGGAGACATCTCCGTGACGTTATCCTGAATTGCTTGATGACCAAAAAAGCGTATGATGATTCAAACGAACCGATGCCTTACCGTGTTGCTGTCGCTGGATTAATCCTCGGAAGCATCGGACTCACCCTATTTTCGGTAAAGGCAGGTATGTCCTTGGGCGGTGTACTCGGCTTTATTGTCATTTTCACCTTAATGGCACTCGGTGTTACCCGCGTGCGTGCCGAATTCGGTCCGCCATCACATGAGATCCTCGCGCTCGATCCAGCACGATTGATGGTGGTCACCTTTGGGGCGCGATTCGTCGGGACGGGTAATCTCACAATCATCTCCTTCTACTACTGGCTCAATCGACTCAACGTTTCCCATCCGATGCCGAATCAATTGGAGGGATTTAAACTTGCAGAACGTGCCGGTATCAACAGTCGAAAACTGGTTTGGGTGATGATGTTCGCGATTATCATCGGTACACTTGCTTCATTTTGGGCGTTCCTCTATCTCCTTTATGAGACCGGGGCATTTGCTGTACACGGTTACATCATCGGTATCGGCGAGGAGGTATTCGGTAGACGTTTAGAACGGTGGCTCAACAATCCGACCGGCCCGAATTGGGATGGGACACAATCCATGAGTATCGGCGCAGGGATGACGTGGATTCTCTATTTTCTGCGGCATAAATTTATCTGGTGGCCCTTCCATCCGATCGGATACGTGATGACAGCTGCAACGTGGGGTGGGCTCGCTGATTTCTGGTTCTCCGTGTATATCGGTTGGATGATAAAAGCCATTATTGTTTCAATCTTCGGTCTACGTGCACATCAACGCGCTATTCCGTTCTTTCTGGGATTGGTAATGGGCGACTATGTGTTCGTAGGGGGGTGGGCACTCATCGGCACCCTGTTCGATATGCCGACTTATGTGCTCTGGTCGCCTTGAGGCGGACGCAAAACCACATTATAGTAAAGTTTAGAATTAATGAGACACTCTAAAGAGGCGAAGATACAATCCTCGCCAGCAGCGGGACGGGTTGTTTCGCTATGCAACAGTCTACATATTTTTCGACTTTACTATAAATGACACAGGTTAGGTAAAGGAGTTATATCTGAATGTACAACTTAAATGGAAAAGTCGCCTTAGTGACGGGAGCAGGCGGCAAAAACGGTATCGGACGTGCCACTGCGACACGCTTGGCGAAAGAGGGTGCCGATGTTGCCGTCAACGACATTACCGAACACCCCTACGCCGCAGACCAAGCGGATTGGCAAGGCGTATCCGATGTCGTTCGTGAAATAGAGGCGATAGGACAACGCGCCATCAGCGTTGTTGCAGACGTTTCAGATGCGGCACAGGTAAAAGAGATGGTGGACCAGACCGTCGCACACTTCGGCAAAATCGACATCCTCGTCAACAATGCCGGGACGATGGCTGGTAAGGATCGTGTGCCTGTCGTAGATCTGGCTGAAGAAGATTGGGATAGAGTCCAGCGGGTCAATGTGAAAGGCGTATTCCTCTGTTCACAAGCAGTGGCACGTCATCTCATCGCACAGGGAACCGGAGGCAAAATTATCAATATGTCTTCTGTCACTGGGAAACGGGGATCGGCGCGCTTCGCTGCCTACAGTGCCTCGAAATTCGCTGTGATCGGCTTCACACAATCGCTCGCGTGTGAACTCGCACCCTATCAGGTGAATGTCAATGCTATTTGCCCTGGGCTTGTCGACACGGAGCGATTTGGACATCTTGCATCTGTGCTAATGCCTGAGAATCTTTCCGCTGATGAACAGCTCGCGGAATACGCACGCCGCTCTGAAGCAGCCGTACCCATCGGGCGACTCGCCGAGGGAGCAGATGTCGCCAAGATGGCTGCTTTCCTCGCCTCAGACGAAGCCGCCTACCTATCAGGGGTTTCCATCACCGTCTCAGGCGGGACAGTGATGGATTAAGCATTAACGCAAGATGCGTTGATCACTGAGATCTTTCCCACCGACACTCTTGACGATAGATGCCCCACGCCACTCTTTGACTTCCAATTCGTGGAAGGCGTTAACAATGTTATACTGCGTCGGAAGGTCTTCCCAACGCGCTTTGTGGAATTCGACGGTGCCCTCGCCGCGCCACTGCTCCTGCACAACTCTGTTCGGTGTATGCGATGGCGTTAGCACGGCATAGGCGATATCCTCGGTGCCCCATACACCCGTTCTCGGCATATATTTATAATGTAGTGTGCCAGTGAGCGGTTGTTCATCACTCGCCTGCGGCGGAGGCGACGCGGGGGGTATCGTGACCTGTTCCGTCGCTCTCACGCGCATGTCCATGAACTTAAAACCGAGCCAACTGGCGGTGCAGTGTGTCTCACCGTTAAAAGTTATCGGATCTGGAAGTGCGCAATAGATTTTGGAGAATCCTAACTCCTCACGTCCTGTCAAAATCGGATCTGTCAGATTTTCCCACAGCACCGTCAACAGAGACCCCGTCGCTCTGTCTACTTCACCTTCATATACCACTGGAAAACTAACGCCGAGGGTATTGTAACCCCGTCCTGCGAGCCACTCGATTTCCTTCATATAGCCACCAGATACAGACACAACCGGCTCGCCGTTGAGTGCGAAGCCTGGCGGTAGAAAAGCCTCAAGTTGCTCGCTATTTGTCAGGAAACTCACCGAAACTGACGTTGATTTCGGGTTATCCTTACACTCAAATTTTCTACCATCGGGTCCGTATCTCGGTCCCGTCCTCGGTCCAAAATGTGTCGGCATCCGATACATCGCGTTCGGATCTAATTTATAGCCCATCTCATTCCCTCCATGTCTCGGATAGTATGTCTCTATTGTATCAATATAGGACGGAATGTCAAGTCCTAATCGCAGTTTTTGAATCGTGAGACTTGATTGATTTCAGGACTAAAGTGTAATATAATACTTTCAATGCCACGTTGAAAGGAACAATTTGACCTCTATGGACTTTAAACGCGACATGTGCAAAGTAATCATAACTTTTATCACCGCTACATGCCTTGTAACGGGTTGCGAAAAAATTCCAACCCAGATGATTACGACGGAACCTATTGACAAAGTCGCTGTTGCGACTATTTCTGAAATAGAGGGTAGTGGTTTGACCGGCACAGCAACCCTCACGGAAACGGATGGAGTGGTTCACGTTGTCATCGAAATTCAGAACGCCACTCCGGGTCTACATGCTATGCATCTTCACATCGGTAGCAGCTGCAATGACATAGGACCGCATTGGCATCCGATGGGAGTTCCAGCAGGGACGCCCGGCATCCCCGTTGTTCAAGCAACACTCGATACGCCACCTATCGGCGTAGGCGAAGTCGGGAACATCTCTGTCGGTGAGGATGGCACGGGTATTCTGGAATTTAAGACCCCATTCTGGTCCATTGGAGGAGATTCAGAGACTGACATCCTCGGTAAACTGATTATGGTTCACGAAACCGGAGACACCTTCCTAACCAATCCGCATGCACAACACATGAACATACAGATGGATATGAATATGGAGACAGTCCAACCGCATTTCCACCCAGCGGGGACACCCCCACACTCCCATGCCAACCCACAGACGACGACACCTCCAATCCAACCGGGAGGCGGTGCCAAAATCGGCTGTGGCTTGATAGAACTTATGAAATAAACTCCGCCGTAAGAGCGAACTGTGCTTGTGATTCCACTAAATGGTAGATGCGATTTCATCAAGGTTTAGAATTTAATTAGGTAATGTGGAATGGTAATTGTCTGAATCAGGATTTTCAGGATTCAAGGATTCTCAGGATTGCAGACGCGTCTCGGTTGAGAATTCTCCTGTATAGAATTACCGAAATATTTATTGAAACTTCATCCAACCACACCTATTTATTACACTTCACCTGCTTCTCTTAACGCATAAGCAATAAGCGATTCATTTAGATATATCCTGTTTTCCTGCAACACAATACTTCTATATAGAGATCTCGCAACAAGGAAAGACGGTCCAAGTGCCAAAGTGCAACAAGTGGACTATTATTACTGATGACTGGCTTTGTGGGCATTCTCAAGTTCCTCTTGGAGATCTTCAGCTGTACCAAACAGAGAAAGCCCGTAATCCGCCATCAGATACCAGAAATCTTCACGCGACACACCTGCAAGACGGGCAGCGAGGCCGCTGCTGAGTTCTTCGTTTTCGTAATACTTCATCGCCAGCGCGACACGCGTTTCCTTATCAATTTCAAAGGGTTCTTGCCGTGGAGTCAGTAGTTCTACGATGCCTTCCGGCAATTTGACACCTGTTTTCTTTTCAAACGCCTCAATACTGCCGTATGTATTATGAAACTTATCTGCGATGTCTACACCTTGAAGTATAGCAGCGGTCAGATCCCGTTGTGCTTCCTCCCATTTTTCAATGCGTAACCACGCTTTACCCCGCGTATAGTAGGACTCGGCGACCTTTGGTTTCAGGCCTATCACTTGACTATAGTCAGCAATCGCCTTTTCCATTTCGCCTTTGTAGCGATAGGCGTTACCGCGATGACTATACGCCTCTGTATAGTCCGGGTTCAACTCTATCACCGTAGTAAAGTCTTTGATCGCTTGGTTAAAATCGTGCTTTATAAGGTAAGTCCCACCGCGATTGTAATAAGCACCGACATGGTCAGGTTTACGCTTTATCGATTTGTCAAAGTCTTTAATGGCAAGATCAGTTTTGCCTTTGATGCCGTAGGCAGCACCGCGATTATAATATGCTTCGGCGTAATTAGGCTTTTGATTAATGGCTTTGTTATAGTCTTTAATTGCCCGGTCCCGATCACCCTTTAGGCAGTAAGCAAGCCCACGATTGTTGTAAACTACAAAATGATCCGGATTTAACTCTATCGCCCTGTTATAGTCGTTGATTGCAAGGTCATATTTTCCTTTGTTGTGGTATGCTACACCACGATTGACATACGGACTGGAATAATTTGGAGCCAATTGTATTGCAGTGCTGTAATCCTCAATTGCTATGTCAATCTCATTTTCGGAGTGAACAAGCCCACGATTGTTATAGGCGTTAGCATTGCATGGGTCAAGGGCAATCGCTTTCGTGAAATCTTCAATTGCCTTATCATGTTCCCCTTGACTACCATAGGCAGCACCACGGTCATTATAGATAGTAGCATAGTTTGAATCATGTGGAGTCTCTAAAGCCAGAGTCAGTTTAATCGCTTCATTATAGTCCTCAATTGCTTTTTCATACTCGCCTCTGTAGAAATATGCAATACCGCGATTGCAGTAAGAGCCTGCATACTCTGGATCCAATTCTATCGCTGCGCTGAACTTGTTGACAGCAAGATTGTACTCGCCATTTTCGGCGTGCTCAATGCCAGAGGCATTGAGCAACTCAACACTGTCCTGCTTTGGGGATAGTGTATTGTCGGTATAAGCAGAACTGGAGTTGTAATATACAAGAGTAGGTTCTTGACTCAGTTGTTGCCCCACTTTTTACCTCCACAATGCTGGTTACTTGAGCGTAATGATAACATACTTGATTAGTAGATGTCAAATGAAAAACCGAAAATTGAGAATTAAGGAGCAAAACGAAATAACCCGTGTTGCTTCCATCAAATCCCTTGAATTAAACACAGAATCGCGGTATCATGCGACAAACCTCGAACGGAGCCAGATGATGAAAATCAAAGACATACAAACAGTCCGAATCAACGTACCACCGCGTGATATCAAACGGACGGAACCTCGCCGTGAGCCGTGGAATGTCCACGCCGAAGTCGCCAATCCGATGTCGCGCTACCCACAATACAAGCGCCACCGTTCCAGTTGGATGCCGAAGACATGGGATCAGGTCTATGTCAAAGTCACCGCTGAGGACGGCACTTGGGGGATAGGAGAGACCTCTTTCGGCACACCCGTCGCTGCAATCATTGATGAACACTTCGCACCGATGCTGATCGGTGAAAACTGCTTTGCCGTTGAAAAGATCTCGGATATGATGTTCCGTATGTCCAAACCTTACGGTTCACAAGGCTTAACGAGTTGCGCGATGAGCGGCGTTGACATCGCTTTGTGGGATCTGAACGGCAAAATTAAGAACCAACCCGTCTATGAGCTGCTTGGCGGACCGTTGCGTGAAAAAATGTTCGCTTACGCCACCGGCAACGATACCGATTGGCAGTTGGAACTCGGATTCAAAGCCGTGAAATTGGCGTGTCCCTACGGACCGGTAGACGGCGAATGGGGCTTGAAAGAGAACGAAAAACTGGTCGCGAAGACCAGAGAGACAGTCGGTGACGACGTTGAAATTATGCTCGACTGCTACATGGCTTTCGATGTCGATTATACCATCCGCTTAGCACATCGCCTCCGTCCGTATCGTCTCAAGTGGATTGAGGAGTTTCTCATTCCAGAGGATATTGATGGCTTAGTAAAAGTCAGAGAGGCTGTCGATTGGGTAAGCTTAGCAAGTGGCGAACACCACTACACCCGTTTCCCATTTCAGCAGATTATCGAAAAACGGTGCTTGGATATTCTGCAACCCGATACCTTCTGGGTAGGTGGAATCACAGAATGCGTTAAAATCTGTCATCTCGCAGATGCCGCTGGACTCACCGTTATCTTCCACGGAGGCGGACTTCGGCAATCTGGACTCCATCTTTCCGCTGCTATGCCGAATACGCCTTGGGTAGAATACTATCTCGGCACCCCACCGGGTGTTCCGTTAGAGGAAACAAAACTATTTGAAGGCGAATCGTTCCCAACGGATAGCTACATTTCTCCAAACGACGGTCCTGGACTCGGTTTGCACATTGAAGAGGCGTGGCTAACGCCGAGGAATCCGCGATAATATGATCCGCTACATCACCTTTCTGATCTTATTCTGTATCGGTGGTAACGCGTCTGCCCAAACGCTCATTGATTCTATCATCGCGGTCGTCAACGAGGATGCGATCACACGCAGCGAACTCGAAGATGAATTTCGGATCGCTACAGTCTTTTTGGGAACACGCCCGGATGCGCCACCAAGTGCTGGCGAGAAACGCGCGACACTCAATACCATTATCAACCGCAAATTCGTCCTACAAGAAGCCGAACGACGCGGCATCGTTGTAACCGAGCGTGAAACACAAGTCGCCGCAAAAACAGCAGAAATTTCCGCCAAATATGCTTCGGAGACAGCGTTCCAAAACGCTTTGGAGCAGTCCGAATTGGAAAAAGCGGCAATAGAAGCATGGGTCTACGAGCAGTTGATTTACGATGAATTCTTTCGCCGCATCTTCTTCAACGCCATCAACAGCGAAGAGGTGGCGAGGTTAGCCAAGTCATATTACAATGCCAATGGTTCTGAGTTTATTGTGCCACCGACAGTTACCTTCAAATCATTACTTATTTCTATCCCGAAAGATGGATCCGAGGTAGAAAAACAGGCGGACGAGGACCTGGTGCGAAAACTCAATGAACGTTTACAACAGAACGAGACCTTTCAGGCAGTACGTGAAATTTATGAAAAACAGTTAGAACTCAGATTCGAGGTCGCAACGCTTGAAATTGATACCCCCTTAGGGGCTATCGTAACGAAATTACAAGTTTCTGAACGGAGTACACCCCTCCGCCTCTCGGAGGGATACCAAATCGTTGAACGCATTCGGAATAACTCAGCGTATCAAAAAACGTATGAAGAAGTCAGTGAGGAAATCACAGAGCGGATTCGGCAGAATTTGGCAAACGAACAGTTTGAGGCGTGGTTAATCAGACGGAAAGAAGAGGAAACTTGGCATATTTTGGATGATGAACTTGCCCAGGAAGAGAGCGAGGAGAGGTAAACGGATGCGGTGCAATCTACCTCGAAAACGTGATACAGGGAGAAAAAACACAACTGGATGGGGACCTTTTGTCATTGTTACGCTTCTGTTTATGCTCGCTGCGTTGGCATCTGGAGACGATATAGCGGACTACCCTAAAGAATTCCAGAAGCAGTTGAAAGATGCCCAACATGCATTTCAAGCGGAGGACTGGCACGAGGCACTCCGTTTATATCAGGCACTCGCCAAAAAGGCACCAGATTTTCCGATTGTCTATATCGGCGCGGGAGATGCTGCCGCAAAACTGCCGGATTATCCCTCCGCTATCACTGCTTTCCAACATGCCTTGCGACTCCTTTCAACACACCCCCAAGGTGATATTACAATATCCCGCCTACAACTTACAGTGCAAGGCAAACTCGCTGCTGCATATCATCGCAATAAACAACTCGATGAAGCCGACACATGGTTCCAAAAAGCCGTTAAAAGTGCAGGCGAAGATGCCCCCGTGGCATGGTATCTTGCCTTAGGACAGATTGAAACTGAGCGTGGAAACTTAGAGCAAGCACGCAGATACTATATCGTTGCTGTGCAGCTACATCCAGAAACGACCGCTGCCTACAATAACCTTGGGCACATTCTTCTCAAACTCAACCGTATCGACGAAGCCGATGCCGTATTTCGGGAAGCACTCACGCAAGACGAGACACTTGCAAGTGCCGCCTTCGGGCGCGGTGAAATTGGTGCCAGACGCGGACACTACGCCGTCGCCCAACGTTTCTATGAACGTGCCATCCGATATACCCCAGATGAACCTATCTTTTACAAATCGCTCGCAGATGTTCTCCGTAATATGGGGAACAATGGAGACGCTGAAGTTGCCGAAGCACGTTATCGCCGCACGCTGGCGGAACGCTACCGTCGCCAAGCACACTGGTTCCTTGAAAAAGGACAACCACAGAATGCTTTAACACCCTTACAAAAGGCATTTGAAACGGATGAAACCTTTAGTCCCGCTTTGAAAGATTACGCCTACGTCCAGATGCAACTCGGCAAGTTCGCAGATGCAAAGCAAATGTACCAACGTGTCCTCACGATAGAGCCTGCTTCACGTCAGGCACTTCTGCACCTCGGCATGATAGAAGATAGACTCGGAAACCAAGCCGCAGCGGTTTCACACTATCTCTCGCTTATCCGACACGAACCGGATTTTATGGACACCTACGTTCAACTCGCAAACTTGCACGAGAGGTCGGAGGACTTACAAGCTTCCGTAAACGCGCTCACGATGGGGATACAACACGAACCGACATGGGCACCCGGATACTTGTGGCGTGGAAAGATTTACCAAAAACAGAATGAATCCAGCATAGCAGAAACCGATTTCCGTCGCGCCATTCAACTCGCGCCAGATGTCCCGTTTCCGAAAGCGGCATTAGCGTCGCTACTTGCAACGGAAAATAGGGAACTTGACGAGGCACTCACCCTTGCCGAAATCGCCGTTAAAAGCGAAGACCAACCGACACATCGCGCCACACTTGCTTTCGTCTATTATCGTCTCAACCGAATTTCTGATGCGCGTCGTGAAATTGAAACTGCTTTCGCACAAGCTCCGAAAAACCCCTATATTTTGAGAATTCGGTCAGAAATCCTAAAAGCCGATCCATAGAATCAACTTCCAAATAATGACTCCTGCGTTTTTTTCTTGAAAATTAAAGCAGAAAATAGTATAATTCATCAAGATTGTATGGTACATGAACTTGGAGAGTCATATTCTAACCTGAACAGGCTTTATTGTCTCGAAGCTGCATCATGAGATTCATGGCTCTTCCATAACTATTTACTTTAGTATATAGAATAAGGAAGTATTCAGTATAAGGAGCACTAACAATGTTAAAGTTTCAGATGATTTTAATCGCCATTTTGGTTTGTTGTTTTGCCTTTGTATCCTGTGACAGAGCTCAGCAGATCATGACACCGGTTACGGATGACATGATGACAGAAAGTGACTCGGAAATGATGGACGGCACCATGATGGATGACGGCACCATGATGGATGACGGCACCATGATGGATGACGGCACCATGATGGATGACGGCA
>JAGWBV010000013.1:44645-54867 GCA_021295715.1 Candidatus Poribacteria bacterium
CGACGACATGGGCGATGACAACGACGATGACACCCAATAGTTCCATCTCACAGCATTTCTAAAAGAAAAGGGGACAGTAACTGCCTTCTATGGTTGTTGTCCCTTTTTTTATTACTTAATGCTTCACCATCTCCCGATTGCTGAAAATGTGGACCTACTTTCAATATCTCACCCAATAGTCTTTTAAAACAGTACCAGTGCTTTCAGTATTGACAATACTTTGCCTTTCCCCATTCAACTCAACCTACGAACACCAAATTTTTATATTATAGAGTTCACGTCCAGTAGGGTAATTTTCAAATAGCGACCTTTAAACTGCATTTCCCTTGAAAATTAAAACGAAATGTTCTATTATTTAAAATGAAACTATGTAGTAGGTGATTTTGAAGAGTGCCACAATGAAGTGGATAGGCTTGTCTCTTAAAAGCCTGACACTTTTCGTTAATCTCCACTTTAAAATATAAGGAGTTCTAATAATGTTAAAAGTTCATATAGCCTTGATTGCGCTCTTAATTGCTTGTGTCGCCTTCATGTCTTGCGACCGGGGCCAGAAAATGTTACAACCGGTTGCTGACGATATGATGGCTGCTGACGATATGATGAAGATGATGACGGATATGATGGATTCGACAATGTACATGTCGTGGGCGAGCGTTGAGCTTCCTGCACCGACGATGACCGTAGCGGAAGCTGCTGCTGCCATGAATGCTGCCGGAACCGGTGCCGCACACGGCGAAGGCACTCGTACCGCCTATATCAATGACATCGGTGCTATGGCGAACATGGACGGGACAGCTTACCCCGCAGGGACCATCATCGTCAAGACAATTATGGATGATGCCAATACGTTCGTAGCAAAGAAAGCGGTGATGACGAAAACCGACGACCCGATGTATGCCGACCACAACGGTTGGATGTACGTCAAATATGCGCGCTCGTCAGCAGATGGTGAGTATATGATGGTCGGTGGTGGTAGCTTAGAGAATAGTATGGGATGCCATGGATGCCACGCCAAAGCCGATAACGACAGTGTCTTCGTCTCATTCTCCATGGATGACATGATGGATGAGATGGACGATATGGACGATGCCAATGGCGGCGCGGCAGATGAGGGCAACGCTAATGGCGGCGATGTCCAATAGTCACATCTCATAACGCCTATAAGAAGGGGACTGAGAACAGCATTCTGTGGTTGTCGGTCCCCTTCCTCTTTTCTACCCTATATCTCAAGCAATAAACGCACCACTCTGTGCTGGAAGTGAAATGCTTACGGAATCTCCGGACACTGTCACTCCATTCCCATTGAGGAGATCTCCCGCAGAAGTTTGAAAAGACGAGATTGGAACATCAATTGTTTGAGAACATCGACTCGTATTCAAAGCGATTAGGATAGAATCCGTTTCTGAAGTGCGTAGATATGCGTAAGTTCCCTTTTGAACGTCCAGATGCACAAGCCTCCGACTACCAGAAGTAAGTCCTGAAAACCGCTTCCGTAATGCTCCCAAGTTTCGGAAATAGTCCAACAAATCTTTGTCCGCTTCATCTCCCCACGGCATTGGCAACCTCGCTTCCTCGAAACGTCCAAGAGGGTTTCTTTGCGAAACGCCGATCTCAGTTCCGTTGTAAATCACAGGGGGTGCGGAGAGCGTGAAGAGCACCAACGCTGCCAACCTGACTTTCGCCTTATCCTCTTTCGCCAAATAGAGAATCCGCGTCATATCATGGTTATCCAGAAACGCCGGCAGTGAAAAGTCTTGCGGAAAATAAGTCTCATGCGCCGCTAAAAACGACTCAAACTCCAGTAGTGTTGAAGTTTCAAGGACAAAAGTCCGTCGGAGCGCATCCGCGAGCAGGAAATCGAGGCAGCCATCAAAATGTGGCATATAGGACGCGATGACTTCCGAATGACCCACAACCTCCCCAAACAGAAAAGCGTCAGGCTTCACGGATTTACAGGCTTGACGGAAGTCTGCCCAGAACGTCCGTGGCGGACCTGGCGCATAGTCAAGCCGATACCCATCAACACCTTTCTGAAGCCAATGCTGTGCACATTTCAACAAATGATCGCTCGTCGGTTTGTGTTTTAAGTTCAGTTGTGGCATTCCCTTCACAGTGAAGAAACTTTCGTATTCATGGGGCCAGTGCTGCCATGTGTACCACTCCCGATATTCACTGTCTGAGTCACGCTGTGCCGCTTGAAAGGTCGGATGGTGGTTCGACCAGTGGTTGGCAACAAAATCGAGAATAATCCGCATGCCACGCTGATGCGCTTTTTCGATGAGTTCTACCAGTTCCGCGTTCGTTCCCAATCGAGGTTCAACAGTGTAATAATCTGTCGCATCGTAACCGTGATGAGATGGGCTTGCAAAGAGGGGTGAAAGCCAGATTGCATTGCATTCAAGCGATTGAATGTAGTCAAGCTTCTGAATTGCACCACGAAGTGTTCCACCGAAAAACCCGGAAAGGTTTGTCGGTTTTTTCCACGGTACACCGTCCCCCGGATAGAAGCGATCAAGGAAGATGTGATAGATAACGGCATCACGGGCCCACTGCGGCACGTCGTAATCGTCAATAGAGATAGCGAATTCGGTTGCTTCGGATAGCACTCGCGCTTGGTTATCCGCAAAGATCCATCTATCTGATCCCGCGACGCGTCCACCAATTCTATACCGGATGACTGTCCCGCTTGGTTGCGGTGGGATCTGCCCATTCCAGTGGCGCACATATCGCCATTCAAGTGCGTTCCATACTGTCCCACTCGACGCGAGTTCAAACGTGGATTCCTCGCCATCTGTCTCCATCCAACAGCGAACCACATCGTAGGCGACACCGCCAGACGTTGTCACGTCAAGGTCGATTGATTGATTCGGCTGCGGTCGCGATAGGTCTGTAAGCCGTGGATTGAATCGATGAAGATGCCTGATACCGACCAAATTGCTACGGTACTCAGTGATACGGTTCTCAAAATCTCTTTGCGGACCAAACATGATTTTCCCTACATAAATGCCGCCCCTACGGGGCTTTGTCGGATGGAAGCAAAATATGAATTACCTATACCTTATAGATAGCGAGGTCATAGGTATTCATTCTGCCATTTTCTATCTGTTTTGCGCGGTATCGCGACCCGTTGGAACGTGTTCCCGCTGCACGTGGAAACAAAAAAGCCGTGTAGTAGGTACACGGCTTTTCAATCTTGATCACAAATTTTTGGTTACTTATCGCCCCAAGCGCGCCCGCGTGGAATCAATAACAGTTGTCCCACACTCAGTCTACTCCGATCGAAGATATAATCGTCTTGGTTCGCGGCGACTAACCGTTTCCACATCTCTGCGTCATCGAAAATCTCAGGACGCGCAGCGATGCGTTTGAGTGCCGCTTCGCCGTTTTCTTCCTGAATATCCTCTTCCTTCACATGGTATTTGTAAAGCATTTCAGGGCTGGTGATGCTAAAACTGAAACTGTGCGAACTTTCGAGGGCATTGCCTGCCATATCCGTAGCACCGGAGACGGTGACAGTATACATACGTCCTGCACGCATCGGCATATCGGATGTAAACGTCACAGAATCGCCGCTTCCGCTCACTGTCCCTGACAGCATTGCGTTCATCGGTTCACTCATCGAATCTTCCGTTTTCGTGACTGCCACATCCACGCCAACACTGCTGCTGTCAATCGGTTCGCTAAACGAAACCGTCAGGCTATTCATTACATTCAGCGAATCTTCGTAGTCAGAGATAACTGTGCCATCGACAGGTTCGTTCATTGTCACTGTCGGTGGCGTCGCGTCAGTATAGGTAAATTTCTGTGAAAGCGTGACCGGTACTTCAGGTTTTCCTTTATTCGTAACGACGATGGACACGGATTCTCCTGCCATGCCACCCGGAGTCACTGCCGTGATTTGTGTTTCACTTGGGACGGTTACACTTTGCGCATTTTTCCCACCGAACGTCACGGTTACGCCGTTTTTCATATCAAATTTTTCGCCAGTAATCTGGACAGTCGTCCCGCCGGTTTCGGGTCCCTGCGTAGGACTCATTCCGCTGGGTATCGGTTCTGGATTACAGCCAGCACATCCTGCCATCCACGCGCAGACAATCGCGAGAACAGCAAGCACGGCTATATTTCTGGGTTTTTTCATTAATTTAGTCTCCTTATGGTCAGGACGGCTCTCATTTTGAATCGCGCCAAATTGTACGATTGAAAGTGACGCAGCTGGCAAGCCAAAACTTGCGATTGCTATTAGAAGAAGGATTTCGTGGTTAGAGGGTAGCCCCTAAATTATACCTTAAATTATTATACACGTAAATTGAAACAGTTGTCAACACTTTTTTGCACAGACTGTGCACAAAAACCTGCGCCACAAATATCTTAACCGCGCCACGTTGTCCGCTTGAGTGGATCGCTCACACTCACGGTTAAGTCTGCACCGAAACCTTCTACGGACAGTCTGACCGTGTCTCCGTCTCCAATTGCAGTGAGTGCCTCATGGTGCGTTCCTGTCGATACAATATCACCCGGCTCTAAGGTTACGACATTGGTCACCTCTGCGAGCAATTCAGGGATAAAGCGTGCCATGGAATTTGTAGAGAAATCGTGCTGGAGACCGTCGTTAATCCAGAGTTGCACGCCGAGAGCGTTCCCATCTCCGACTTCGTCAGCCGTAACGATCGCTGGACCCATCGGTGCAAACGTGTGCCAGCTTTTTCCTAAGAAGAAACCACCGGGCAACCCGCGCGCAGAGACATCAATAAATTGCGTGTAACCAAAGACACAATCTAACGCGTTATCTTCCGATAGATGCTTTGCCGTTTTACCAATCACAATCGCTAATTCCGGCTCGAAGTGAAACACGGTCACGTCCGCTTCCGGAAGTTCCACCCTCCCCTTCGTGGCAATGATACCGGTTGGTGACTTCAGAAAGGCATTGAAATCCCCACGCGACGGACTATCGGGTTCAATGTAATTCCCCGCAAGGCAGACGAGCTGTCCCGGACGCGGAACGGGTGCATTAAAACTGACACTGTCTATAGCGATGGCAGTGCCGCTTTCAACCGCGCCCTCTATAGCCGGACGTAGATTATCAAAATCCTCAATCACCGTCCGTATGAGTTCTTGCGGTGTATGGTAGGAAACACCACTGAGTGCCCCGCTGATGTCAACGATCCCGTCTTCTGTTATTACACCGAGTTGATAATCATTAAAAAAGGCAAGTTTCATTTAGTTCTTTGCTCCTGTGTTAAGACGTGTTACAAGCGGATGACTCCGCTCCTTTAACGGCAGTTGTACCTTTTGTCCGTTGAAATGGGAGACATAGGTTGCGCTGACACATTCAAGAGATGTAAGCGCGTTGCGTCCACCGAGTTCTGGTTGGTTTTCGTTAAGAATTGCGTCTCGTATATTTTTCGCACTCCAGATGGTGTGGCGCGACTGCCACGGTTTTCCGGAGATAAGAAACGCCGATGGGTCAAGCTCTATCTGTTCCCATGCGGGTGTATGCGCTGCAAAAGACACATCAAAGGGACAATACCACATTTCATCTATACCGGTGTCGGGGTGCGGTTTTACCATCAATTGTCCCTCTGAACCGAGTAGGTGCGGTCCCATCATCCAACCGTGTCTGGGCTCGCGACAGTAGAGTTCCATGATACCGTAGGCACTGTTTCCACCACCGATATGCACGAGCATCGTATCTCCGGCAACGATACCGTTGTCGCGTCGGTCGGTTTTGCACAACTCACTGCTGTGCATAATATCCGCCTCTGTCACATCGTGTCCCTGATATGTAATATGCGCCTGAATCCAAGAGATACCGTTTAAGAAGAAATCCATCTCGTCAAAATAGTGGACCCCCATTTCCATCAACTCGAATCCGGCTTCACGTCCCTTACCAACTTCACGAATGGAACGGAGTTCACCAATTTTACCGGCATCAACCAGAGATTTCGCGTGCCGAAAAAGCGGCGTAAATCGGAATTGGTGACTGACCGCCAAGTGCACACCCGCCTCACGACATGCCGTGTGCATCTGGTCGGCGGTTTCTAAATCAACAGACAACGGCTTCTCACATAAAACGTGAATACCTTCTTTTGCAGCAGCAATCGCAACCGGAGCATGTAACGGTGCGTGTGTACACACACTCACGATATCGAGGTCCTCGCGCGCGAACATCTCCTCGTAATCGGTGTATCGGTTTGAGACACCGTATTCGTCGGCGCGGTTGTTGAGCGCATCGCGATTGATGTCGCACATCGCGACGAGATCGACCGCCTCCAAGTTCGCATGCGCGCCAGCGTGACTGCGACTAATCCCACCACAACCGACAATTCCCGCCCGTAATGTCATGAGTTGTCTCCCAAATTCAGTTTGTGCATGGTAACTTAGGATATAGCTTTGATATTTCGTGTTAAGGTGTATTATACGCTGATGCAAAAAGAGTGCAAGCCAAATTTTTAATTTTCCTTGCGGTTCGGTTAGGTGGGTTTGTGCTTGAACGTCCCTTCACGTATATCCGCTTTCCACTTCGTTCCAAGTTATGCGCTTGGGGCTAATTTTAAGAGATGCTCATTTCTAATAATGCCTGCCATTGCTCTTCATCTACGAGGACACCCTTTTCAAGACTCTCCATCCGCGTCCGCAGCATGCCTTCTCCAGGATATCGCACGCTCTCATTTTCATTTAAAGGTTTTGATTCGAGGAAATCATCAATAATCGCTGCCACTGTTTCATCTAACGCCGCTTGCCCCATCATGCCTGTGGCGTTAACAGCGATGTACACCTGAGAGACAGCGTATTCGGATCCCTGCTTTCCAATTTCGTGTGTAGCCTGTCCACCTGAAATAACGGATGCCATGGTGTCGAGCACGAGTGCCAAGCCCGATCCCTTCCAATAGCCGATGGGAAGTGCTCTTGAAGAATCAAGAATCTCTCCGGGTTCAATTGTTAGTTCACCTTTGGTATCGTAACCGCCCGGTAACGGCAGTTGTTTCCCCTGCAGCTGCAGCACCTCCAATTTCCCGTTTGAGTACTGGCTCATCGCCATATCAAGGAGAACATGTCCCTCCGCTCTTGGAATGCCAATCGCCATCGGATTATTCCCGATCTTTTTTTCTCCCGAACCCCACGGTGGCATGAGTCGGGTTGTATTCGTCCAACATATCCCGATATATCCGGCTTCCGCTGCTTGTAACGCATAGGCACCGCCACGCATCCAGTGATTTGTATTTGAAAGCCCAACACACCCGATACCGTGGACTTCAGCGAGTTCCGTTGCCCGTTGCATACAGAAGTAAGCGTTGACGAGTCCGACTCCCATCTTACCATCCCAGCGTTCTAAGGCACCGAAACCTTCAATTTTCTCTGGCTGTGCCCGGAAATTGATTTGTTTGCTCTCGAGTCCAGCAACAAATCCGGGGAAACGATTGAGTCCGTGCGAGTACACGCCGTCGCGCTGATTTTCGGCAAACAGTCGCGCACAGAGTATTCCGCGCGCACCGTCAAACCCAATTGCTGCGAGCACACGATAAAATTCATCACATAAAGTTTGGAAAGGTACACGTTTCATATAATTGCGTCCTCATCGGTTTATTGCAATCATTATGTCCGATGTCTGAGAAAAAAGCAAGGTATTTTGTGCTGATTTCAGAGGGCTTTGTTATCCGAAACTGGCTTGATTTTCCTTGCGTGAAAGCGTCTTATGATGTATCATAGATACTCACAATCGTGATATTTAAAGTATCCCACATCTTTTTTCAACATCCCCCAAGAGGCAGAAGCAATGGCATTCTCAAAGAGTCTATTCAGAACCTTCAACTGTATACTTATCGGGTGGCTTCTACTCACCTTCGGGAATGCTTTGGCGGATTCCGAGGAAGAACCGCTGCAGATGGAACCGATCGAGGTAATCGGTGTAACACCACTTCACGGTGTGGGGCTTCCGAAAAATAAGGTTCCTGCCAATATCCAAACGACGACTTACACTGAAATTGACGATGCCCAAAGCTTAAGCCTCACCGAGTTCATTAACCTTAATCTCGGCAGCGTTCACGTTAACGAGGCGCAAAATAATCCTTTCCAACCCGATATTCGTTTTCGCGGCTTCACGGCTTCCCCATTACTCGGACTGCCTCAAGGGTTAGCCACCTATCAGGATGGCATTCGTGTCAACGAACTATTTGGGGACACAGTGAACTGGGATGTCATTCCGCAATCCGCAATTGCCAGTATCAACCTGATGCCCGGTTCAAATCCACTTTTCGGTTTGAATACGCTCGGCGGTGCGCTTTCGTTAAGGACTAAGACGGGTTTCACACATCCCGGGCACGCAGTAAAGGTCTATGGGGGTTCATTCACACGGAGAGCCGTTGAGTTTTCCAGTGGGGGTCATAATCAGAGATTGAGTTACTTCCTGAGCGGCAATCTTTTTACAGAAGATGGCTGGCGCGATTTTTCTCCTTCGGATGTCAGGCAACTGTTTGGCAACATCGGTTGGGAACAAGACACTACCCACCTGAACCTGAGTCTAACCTTGGCAGACAATGAACTTTTAGGAAATGGAGCACTACCGATTCAACTCCTTGAAACAAGACGTGATGCGGTGTTTACACATCCAGATAGGACGGAGAACAACATGCTCCTTGCGAACTTGCGCAGCAGCCATGCTTTATCTAATAGTGTGATGTTGGCGAGTACAGTCTACTATCGACGCACTAATATTGAGACCTTTAATGGAGACGATACAGACTTTGAACCGTGCGAAGACGCTGAAAACGAGGGTTTCCTATGCCTTGAGGAAGGCACAGAAGAGGAACGTGTGAGGGACCAGTTTGGAAACGAGGTCCGTCTCACTGAAAATGGTTCTAATGATGAGGGCGATGAGGACGACGATGACGATGAAAGCGGATTCAATGCGACAAATAACACAAGTCAAACTCGACAAGGTGGTTACGGTGCGACCTTACAGGCAACCTTCACCAATCCGATCATCAACCGTGAAAATCAGTTCATCACCGGTGCCAGCTTCGATAGTGGCGGTGCCCTGTTCAACTCCGAAACGGAACTGGCGAGTCTAACACCGGATCGCGGCACAGTCGGTAGCGGTATTTTTGAAAGCGAATCTTTTGTGGATGTTGAGGTAGGGGTACAGAACATAGGTATTTATGCAACAAACACCTTCTCCATCACACCGCAACTGGGGCTCACGCTGTCTGGACGTTATAACAGAACAGAGATTGCATTGCGGGACCAGATAGGTGTTGAACTCGACGGAGACCATACCTTTGACCGCTTCAACCCAGCGGCGGGATTGACGTATCAGTTCCACCGCGCACTTTCATTTTATGGAAGTTACAGTGAGTCTTCGCGTGTCCCCACGCCTGTGGAACTCACTTGCGCCGATCCGGATGCCCCGTGCAGGTTACCGAACGCATTTGTCGCCGATCCGCCGTTGGATCAGGTAGTAACGAAGACGTGGGAGACGGGACTGCGTGGTAGATTAGGCAGAATGGATTGGAACGCAGATTTCTTTCGCGCGACGAGTTTTGATGACCTGATTTTCATCAGCAGCGGCGCGCTTACCAACGAAGGCTATTTTCAGAATATCGCTCAGACGCTTCGTCAAGGCGTTGAATTCAGTATCGGCGGAACTTTTTTTAACCGACTACACGGTCTGATCAATTATACCTTCATTTCAGCGACTTTCGAGACCGATCTGACAGTTAGCAGTCCAAACCATCCAGAAGCGGAGGGTGGAGAGATTGACGTGGTGAAAGGCGACCGCATTCCGAGTGTCCCACAACATAACCTCAAAGCGGACATCACGTATGCCGTAACCGATGCGTTGTCCTTGGGAACGAACATCCTCTTCAATTCCAGTCAGATCTTCAGAGGCGACGAGGGGAACTTGATTGACCAGATCCCAGGCTACAGCATCGTTAACCTACGCGCCAAGTATACGTTCTGGGATCATCTCTCCATCTTTGCTAAGGTGAACAACCTTTTCGATGAAACGTATGAAACCTTTGGACTGTTTGGAGAGGCGGACGAAGTGTTAGGAGACGACTTCGAGGATTCACGCTTTCTCTCCCCCGGTGCGCCCCGCGCTGCATGGATCGGACTCGAAGCAATATTTTAAGCTTCGGCTACTTCGTGCCTAGTGCTGTGTCAAGTTGAGTTTGATAGTATTGTCAGTTGGGTTGAAGGGATTTTCCCTGTAGGGGCAGTCCCT